>DQCL01000049.1 GCA_003533975.1 Octadecabacter sp.
TGCGCCACGCCCCAGATGACTTGGAAGCCGATAAAGATCGACAGAACGAAGACGATGAAGTGCTGCATGAAAGATGCCGGAGCCCAAAGACCTGCGAGCAAGATAACAGCGGCACCGATACCGAGCAGTGTGACCTGCTGCTTTGTCTGCGCTTTGAACGCGGCAGTTTCTGCTGCGCGCTTTTCTTCCGGTGTCAGCTCAACCACAGCCGCCTTGGGCTGTGCTGCAATCGCTTGGATTTTTGGTGGTGGTGGTGGGAAGGTCACTTCCTTGCCAAAAGCCACAGTCGCGCCACGGATCACGTCGTCTTCCATGTCATGGTTAACCACACCGTCTTTTTCGGGCGTAAGGTCGGTCATCAGATGACGGATGTTGGTCGCATAAAGCGTGGAGGATTGCGCCGCCATACGAGAAGGGAAGTCTGTGTAGCCGATAATAGTCACGCCGTTATCGGTGACGATTTTCTCGTCCTTAACGGTCAGCTTGCAGTTGCCACCTTTTTCAGCTGCAAGGTCAACGATAACAGAGCCTGGCTTCATGGACGCGACCATGTCGGCGGTCCAAAGCTCAGGCGCTTCACGGTTCGGGATCAACGCAGTGGTAATGACGATGTCCATATCCGGTGCAATTTCGCGGAACTTTGCAAGCTGTGCTGCGGCGAACTCAGGTGAGGAAACAGACGCGTAACCGCCAGAGGATGCGCCGTCTGCCTGTTCTTCTTCAAAGTCCAGGAACACAAACTCAGCACCCATGGATTCAACTTGCTCTGCCACTTCTGGACGAACATCGAAGGCGTAGGTGATTGCACCAAGTGACGTTGACGTGCCGATGGCGGCAAGGCCCGCGACCCCAGCCCCGACAACCAGAACCTTAGCTGGCGGAACCTTACCGGCCGCGGTGATCTGGCCTGTAAAGAAACGCGGGAAGTTGTTACCGGCCTCGATAACCGCACGATAGCCTGCGATGTTCGCCATGGATGACAGCGCGTCCATCTTCTGGGCGCGGCTGATACGCGGGATCATTTCCATCGCGACGACTGTGGCACCCTTACGGGCCGCAGATTTCATCTTGGCTTCATCCGCAACGGGGCTAAAGAAGGAAATAAGGGTTTGATCAGCGGACAGGCGCTTCATCTCGCCATCGTCCGGCACGCGCACCTTTGCGACAATGTCAGCCGCTTTCCACAACGCAGCGGCGGTTTTCACAACCTCAACGCCTGCGTCTTTATAGTCCTTGTCTGAGAAACCCGCGGCAGCGCCTGCTTTAGTTTCGATCACACAAGTGTGCCCTAATTTCTGTAGTTCGAGCGCGGAAGCCGGCGTCATCGCGACGCGGTTCTCCCCCTCAAACAGTTCCTTTGGCGTGCCAATAATCATGAATTGTCCCCCTCGTCTGGCGTAAGTCCGCAATTCGTATAGATCGAAAAGTCTGATCACAAGCAAGTGGGTAGCCTGTTAGCGCAGACAAGACGCTTTGCCACACCCTTACTTGACTAATTCACCCCATTATATAACAATATGGTTATGGATGAATCGGTAAACCCAAGGCTAGACAGGCTGTTTTCTGCCCTCGCTGATAGCACGCGGCGGTCGATCCTTATGAAGCTCACGAACGGAGACGAAGGCGTAATGGAATTAGCCGCGCCCTTTGACATGAGCCAACCGGCTATCTCACGACATATCAAGGTGCTGGAGGCCGCTGGCCTCGTAACGCGCCATCGTCAGGGCACCCATCGTATGTGTCGTCTGGCCCCCGATGCGCTTGGCGAAATCGAACCGTGGTTGGACATAATCGCCGACCGTTACCGCAGCAATTACAACCGTTTGGATGCCGTGCTCGAGACGATGAAACCATCACAACAAGGAGACGATTGATGCCACCACTTCAACTTATGTTAGAAGGCGACGCAGATGTTGTCGTAACCCGCCAATTCAAAGCTCCGCCAGAAAACGTCTACCGCGCCCACCTTGAGCCAGAGCTAATTTGCCAGTGGATGGCATCATGGCCGGGCTGGACGATGCCGGTTTGCGAAACAGATTCCCGCGAGGGCGGCGCATTCCGGTTTGAATTTGACGGCGGCGAGGAAGGTGCATTTACGACCACCGGCGAATACATAACGCTCACGCCAAGCTCTCTTATTGTTCATGTCGAACGCATGCATATGCCGGACCCTGCGCCCGATAGCCATTGCCACACAACGTTTGAAGCATCTGAAACCGGCACGCTGTTGACCCTACGGATGTCGCTGCCGGATGCTGAAACGCGCCAAGGGATGATGGACATGGGGATCGCTGACGGTATGGAATTGTCTTATTCCAAGCTGGATGAAATCGCGTCCTAACCTAAGAGAAACACACCCAGTAAACCCGCAAGCCCGCGTTTAAATCCAGCGGCGGGTTTTTTGTGTGTACTTGAAAAAGTCCTGCCTGAATTTGCGGCGTAGACGGTTTTCTTCCGGGATAACGAACCGCTTTTCTAGAACCCAAAGCAAAACCGGAACAAGCGGCAAGGCAACGGGTGCATCCCAACGCAGAATAAAGCCCGCTAAGATCATGATATCGCCCAGATAAATCGGGTTACGTGAGCGTTTGAAAATCCCCGACTGAACAAGCTGATCTGCTTCCAAGTGTGGAATAACCGTCGTCTTTTGACGTCGCATCTCTGTCACAGCCAAAAGCATCAAAATTAATCCACCACCAATCAGAACAGCCGCCAAAAACTGTGTCAGCGGATGATCAATACTGAGGTTCCAAGGCTGACTTTGGCCAAGGAAGTACGCGGCGACTAAAACTGTGAGAAGCCATACTGGGGGGATGTCTAACCATTTCATACGCGACATGTCTCATACTTCCAAACAAACGGCGAGGCAGCGATTTGTCACATGTTGGGCGTTCAACATACAGCAATCAACTATGACGCGCCTTCGAATTTTTTGATCCTGCCCTGGGGCAATACCCTGACCAGAATGCAGCTAAACCAATGAAATGGCGAGCGCTTGTGACAGCTTCGGAAAAGATCATCGCTAAGTGACCCTGAACCGCGTTCTGTTCCAAGATTACCAAGCAAAGCGTCTACAAATCTAGGGGCACCTCACATCTATGCAGAGGGCGCCGCAACGGAAGGCTTCCACCCCGGCGACATTGACCCCGGTCTTATCCGCTGTTCAGCCCTATCAAATCCGGCAGCCCGCGCTTTGGCGATTGAGTGGACATTGGCCATGCGCGCGCAGGTGTTCTGGCAGGCCGTGTCGCCGATTTGCCGGGTAAAGGCAGCCTAGCGCAGGCTTTCACTGTTTATTGCCCTAAGAACCCCGATAGCACGGCCCGCTGCTGCCATGCGCTGGGGCCTCGCGTCTTAGGCAGTTTGACGTAGCGAAGGTTCACTTTGGTTGGCCCAATCACGGGCCGCTTCGCCGAAAGCCTCGAACAGTGGTTTTGAAACCGGATCGAGGCCAGCTTGCCATTCTGGGTGCCATTGCACCGCCAGAGTGAAGCCGATCGCATCTTTAACATAGATCGCTTCCGGCGTGGTATCTGGTGCGCGTCCGTCGATGACGATCCGCGGGCTGCATTCGAGGATGCCCTGCCCGTGCAGTGAATTGGTCATGACCTCGCGCTTGTTCCACAAACGATGGTACGGACCATCTTCCGTTACCGATACGACATGGCGCATTTCAAATTTTTCTTCGAGGCTGCCATCGGGCGGCATACGGTGATTGTCTCGCCCTGGAATATCACGAATTTCGGGATGCAATGTGCACCCCATGGCGACTGCAACCTCTTGAAATCCGCGGCAGATACCAAGGATCGGCTGGCCGCGATCAACACATTTACGGATAAGCGGAAGCGCAACCGCATCACGTTCACGATCAAAGGCACCATGAGCCTCGGTTTCTTCATGGCCGTACTCATCTGGATGCACATTCGGACGCCCGCCCGTAAACAAGAAACCGTCGCACGCATCAGCAAGGTGATCGACATCAACCAATTCCGGATGTGCAGGAACAATAAGGGGCAAAGCACCAGACACCTGCGCGACCGCAACCGCGTTCATCGCACCAGTTGTGTAAGCAGGGTAATCACCATGAAGAATATCATGATTGCCGATGATTCCGATAACAGGTCTACGCATAACATGTCTCTTTTAACAGCTACTATACAAATAAAGAGTTAACAGAAAAATCCAATTTCCGTTCTCAAATTTTTTTGATCTAAGTTTCTATACTTCCGACAAGTAATTTGCAGATTCAATGCCAAATGCAGCACAAGCGGCATCTTTTTCAGACAAATCACCAGTAACACCAACCGCTCCAATAATCGCGCCGCGTTTGTCACGAACAAGCACTCCACCGGGAACCGGAATGACCTGCCCGCCATAAACCCCATTCACCGCATTCATAAAATAGGCCTGCTGCTCAGCGCGTGCCATCTGCGCGGTCCCCGCCATGCCCAGCATGACGGCTCCGTATGCCTTTGCCTGTGCAATTCCAAATCGACCGGGCGCTGCGCCATCTTCGCGCTCAAACGCTTTGACGTGTCCGCCTGAATCCAGAACCACGACAGCAAGTGGATTTAGGTCCAGCTCGCGGCCTTTCTGCAATGCCTTACGAATAATTGTTCGCGCCTTATTTGTCGAAATTTCGACCATATCGCTCAAGCCTTTTGTCACTTCCCCAACAATTGGGACGATGAAAACAAGTTTGGGCGAAATAAATCACGAATTGCGCTGTGATTTCAACTCCAATCGACGGCGATGAAGGACAGGCTCCGTGTAGCCAGACGGTTGTTCGCGTCCACGAAACACCAGATCACA
>DQCL01000095.1 GCA_003533975.1 Octadecabacter sp.
TGCCCAAGATCAGGCCCAACCGTCTGTTCCTGCAGGAAATCAAGCTCGGCAGGCAAAGCACCAGCCCGCAACAGAACCGCAAGGTTCGTGGATTCCTCAATGTCAAAACGACCCGTAATAATGCCGGACCCGCCCGCAATATGCGCCTGAATAGTCGGCGCACTCACGACTTCGTTGTCCAGAACAATCGCAAACGGGGACCCGATGTTATCGCGGGTATAATCGCCAAACTGACGCGCGCCTGACGGGTTAAACCGGAACGTCACCGCAGGTCGGTTGTTTTCATCAAACGTCGGCTGGCTATCAACAAGCTCCTCGCCCGTCACAACGGGCGAGCGTTCAACAATGTAATACAGCCCTTCTTGGTCCAAGCTCGGGATCAGGATATTACCTGCGCCCGCACGCGCCGCAGGATCGCCCGTTGATCCAACAACCGGATGAAACCCAAGCTGCGCGGTCGTACCGATAATATCTTTCACTTCTTGTGCAGATCCCACACCGGGCACCTGAATCAGAATACGGCTTTCGCCCTGCCGCTGAATTGACGGCTCACGGGTGCCGACTTCGTCAATCCGGCGGCGTACGATTTCTAGCGCTTGGCGCACTGTGCGGTCATCCGTGGCAACTTTTTCAGCCTCTGACAGCGTGACCATCAGGTCCGTGTCAGACAGTTGCACGACTTCGATATCGGTCTCACCAACACTGGTAACGCTGACGACCTGTTGCGCCAATCCGCGCACCAATTCCAACGCGCGTTCCATTCCGTCGGCTTGCGAAATGCGAACCCGCAATTCACCCTCAACGTTGCTTTCGTCGGTCACAAACCCGACCACATCACGCTGCGCTGCCAAGACATCACGCACCTCGGGCCACATGGATCGCATCCGCGACTCGTACACCTGTTCGACCTTCACTTCGGCCAACAGCTGCGCGCCGCCGCGCAAATCAAGACCAAGGTTCACCAAGCCATCGGGCATGAATGACGGCCACAACGCTGCATCGGCCTCAAGCTCAGGCGTGGACATTGCCCCGTCTACCGCCAAGATCGCCTCAGCATCGTTTGAGGTTTCAACCTTACCATAGAACCCGTTGGGAATGGCCACGATGATACCAAATGCAACCACCATCCAAATCGCGATGCGTTTCCAAAGGTCAATCTTCAACATGAGGGCGTCCTGTCTTTTCATACAACCGCTTGGCGGTTTTTAATTCATAATATTATGGGGTTACGCACTGGCTTGCAGGCGTGAAATGCAAAAATACAAACCTGCCTAGGGGCAGAAATCAGCACTCGGATCGGACCCATCGACGCTCTCTTCAGACAGAACATCAAGGTCAAATGGCAACACACCACTTTGCATCAAAGCGGCAAATTCCTCCGCCTCGGCGGTCGTAAAGCTGCCATTGATGATACCGCTGCCACTCCAAATCGCTGTCTGGATCGTTGGGGCAGTTATAACTTCACCGCGCAGCACAATCGCAAACGGCTCACCAATATGCGCGCCAGTGAATTCGCCAAATGTCTTGCTGCCCTCTTCCGACAAGCGGAACGAAACGGCAGGGGTTCCGTTGTGATCAACCGTCACCTTCGCCGAGGCGATCCCCGCTCCATCTAACACAGGAGCGTCTTTAACGATGTACCCAAGAAGCGGGTCATCTTTTTGTGGCAAAACGGAATGCCCTTCTGGCGCGGCGACAGTCTCATTCAGCGAAACCATCTCTACGCCCGTCAGAAACCCAAAGTCGACCTGTTCTAAAAGCGGTTCAAACGCATCGCGATCAACAGGCATGCCTGATGGCAGTGACAGGATGATCTTATCATCGCTGACTTCAGTGAAATCGAACACGCCACCGAATAGCGCGCCGATCCGCGCGCTTACGACATTGGCCGCGTGTTCCAAATCATCGGTGCTCGCGTTCTGCGTGGCGGTAAGCACCAGACGGTTACCGCCACAGGACTCCAGCACCGGCGCCGTTGGCACCATGCCTTGGGCGCCAGCCGCACCCGCGCTCAGCCCGAAGGCTATGAGCGCGCTTCGGATCATGCGTCTGTTGGCTCTGTCTTGTTCAGAACCTGTGCGATCGTGGACTTCACAACACGCACTTTCACGTCGCTGGCGATTTCAACTTCAACTTCGCCGTCATCCTTAACCTTGGACACTTTACCGATCAGGCCACCAGCCGTCACAACTTGGTCACCACGGCGTAGGGCTTCAACCATTGCCTGATGCTGCTTCAGCTTTTGTTGCTGTGGACGGATCAGCAAAAAATACATGATACCGAAGATCAGAATGAGTGGGATAAATTGGCCAAAAGCTTCCATGAGGTCTTTTCCTTGATTGCACGCGAAGGCACCCCCCTCGCAATTTGGCGCACCCTACGTTTGCATCACAGGATTCGCAATGTGATCCGCCCTAAGATCGTGACGAAATGTACATACGCTGTGTGTACAGGTTGTGTACGCATTCTGTACGCCATATGACCCTTCCTAAACCGTAATCAAGGACCGATCCCATGCACGACATTCGCGCCATCCGAGAGAACCCTGCCGCATTTGATGCCGCCCTGTCCCGTCGCGGTGATGCGCCCTTGTCCGCCGAGTTGTTGGCGATGGATGAAGCGCGCCGCAGCAAGATCGGCGCAGCCGAAGCCGCCCAAGCCGAGGCCAACAAAGCGGCCAAGGAAGTCGGGGCTGCTAAGGGGCGTGGTGATGACGCAGAATTCGAACGCCTCCGCGCGCTTGTATCTGAAAAGAAAGCAGAAATCGCTGCNNTGAACGAAGAAGCAAAGGCACAGGATGCCGCTTTGACGGAACGTCTTGCCGTGATCCCAAACCTGCCCGCCGACGATGTTCCAATGGGCGCGGATGAGAACGACAACACTGAAATCTCCACATGGGGCACCCCCCGCGAGTTTGATTTTAAACCGGTTGAGCATTTTGACATTGCGGGCGTCAAACCCGGCATGGACTTTGAAACGGCCGCGAAAATTTCCGGCAGCCGCTTTGTTCTGATGTCTGGCGCCGTCGCCCGCGTTCACCGCGCACTATCACAATTTATGCTTGATATTCATACGCTTGAGAACGGATTGACCGAAGTGAATCCACCCGTTCTCGTGCGTGATGACGCGATGTACGGCACAGACAAGCT
>DQCL01000104.1 GCA_003533975.1 Octadecabacter sp.
AACAGCTTTTTGGACGAGATCAAAAAGCAGTACGTTATCACGGCGAAGGCCAAAGGCCTGTCCGAGCGCAAGGTCCTCTACGGTCATGTTTTCCGCAACGCGATGTTGATCGTGATTTCTGGTTTTCCTGCGCTGTTCATCGGCGTGTTCTTTGGCGGCTCATTGATTATTGAAACGTTGTTCTCGCTTGATGGCCTTGGGCGCTTGGGGTTTGAAGCAACTTTGCAGCGGGACTATCCGGTGATGTTCGGCACGCTTTTTGCGTTCTCGCTGATGGGGCTGGTCGTCGGCATTCTGACAGATATTACCTACGTGCTGATTGATCCGCGCATCGACTTTGAGAAAAGGGGATAGACATGGACACAGCAATGCCCCCAGTCCCAAAGAAGAGCCGGTTCAGCCTGTCGCCATTGAACAAACGCCGTTGGCGCAACTTCACGCGCAACCGCCGTGCGTATTGGTCGCTTTGGATATTTTTGTTCCTGTTCGTGATGTCGCTGTTCGCGGAATTCCTAGCCAACGACAAACCTATCTTGGTGAACTATCGCGGCGAATACCGCATGCCGATCTTCAGCTTCTATTCTGAACGTGATTACGGCGGGGACTTTCCGACGCAGGCTGAATACAAAGATATCGAGGTGAAGTGTCTGATTGAAACGGGTGGTATGCAAACCTGTTTTGACGATCCCGAAGGGATGATAGACGCAGCGCGTGCAGGCACAATTGACGATGATGCATTTGTTAAAGGCTGGCTGGTCTGGCCGCCTGTCCCCTATAGCTACGACACCATCGTCGACATCCCCGGTGTTGCCCCGTCGCCCCCTGATGATAATAACTGGCTCGGCACGGATGACACCAAACGTGACGTGGTTGCGCGGGTGATCCACGGGTTCCGGTTGTCGATCTTGTTTACAATCATCGTGACCACCTGTGCGTCGATCATCGGCATTATTGCAGGTGCTGTGCAGGGGTATTTCGGCGGCTGGGTGGACCTCGTGTTCCAGCGCCTACTTGAGATCTGGGGCAGTACCCCGTCGCTTTATGTCATCATCATTCTATTCGCGATTTTGGGGCGCAGTTTCTGGCTTCTCGTATTCCTAACGATCCTGTTTGGTTGGCCGGCCTTGGTGGGTGTGGTGCGTGCTGAATTCCTGCGAGCGCGCAATTTTGAGTACGTCCGTGCCGCCAAAGCGCTTGGGGTTTCGGATCGCACGATCATGTTCCGCCACATGTTGCCAAATGCGATGGTGGCCACGGTCACAATGCTTCCGTTCCTGATCACGGGTACAATCGCAACACTCGCCTCGCTCGACTTCCTCGGGTTTGGTCTGCCGTCCTCGGCACCGTCCTTGGGCGAGATGACACTTCAAGCCAAACAAAACCTGCAAGCGCCGTGGCTCGGCTTCACGGCATTCTTTACCTTCGCGATAATGTTGTCGTTGTTGGTGTTTATCTTCGAGGGCGTGCGCGATGCCTTTGATCCGCGAAAGACATTCTCATGAGCGCCCGTGTATTAGACGTTCAAAACCTTACTGTAGATTTCCGCCAAGATGGGGAAACGACCCACGCCGTGCGCGGTGTGTCGTTCCACGTCGATAAGGGTGAAACGGTTGCACTGGTTGGTGAATCCGGCTCGGGCAAATCCGTGTCTGCGCTGTCTACTGTTCAACTGCTCGGCGACAGCGCCACCTATGGCGGCTCAATCACCTATGATGGCACCCAGATGGTTGGCGCCCCCGAGAAGGATCTTCAGCGCGTTCGCGGTAATGACATCAGTTTTATCTTCCAAGAACCGATGACATCGCTAAACCCGTTGCACACTATTGAAAAGCAACTGGCGGAGTCGATCGAGTTGCATCAAGGATTGCGCGGTGCTGCGGTGCGCGCCCGAATAATCGAGTTGCTCGTGCAGGTCGGTATTCACGAACCCGAAAGCCGACTTTCGGCCTATCCGCACCAGTTGTCTGGCGGCCAACGCCAACGGGTGATGATCGCGATGGCGCTGGCAAACGGCCCCGAAATGCTGATCGCTGATGAACCGACCACGGCGCTGGACGTCACCATCCAAGCCCAAATTCTGGACCTGCTGGCAGACCTGAAACGCGACCTGAACATGTCGATGTTGTTCATCACACATGACCTAACGATCGTGCGCAAAATAGCGGATCGGGTCTGTGTTATGAAAGACGGTGAAATCGTCGAACACGGCCCCACGGCCGAGATTTTTGCAAACCCGAAACACGAGTATACTCGCACCTTGCTTGAGGCTGAAAGCACGGGGTCGCCCGTACCTGTTGATCCTGCGGCGAAGGTCGTTGCGCAGGCGGAAAACTTGAAAATCTGGTTCCCGCTCACGTCCGGTTTATTGCGTCGCACCACTGGTTACGTAAAGGCGGTCAATGATGCGACATTTAGTGTGCGGGCAGGGGAGACTGTCGGCATCGTTGGTGAATCCGGTTCCGGTAAAACGACCCTAGCTCTCGCGATGATGCGCTTGATCCGCTCGGAGGGGCGGATCGTGTTTATGGGGTCGGAGTTACAGCGGCTGGCAGATCGCCAAATGCGACCCCTGCGCAGTGAAATGCAGATTGTTTTCCAAGACCCCTACGGCTCACTTAGTCCGCGCATGACCGTTGAACAGATTATTGCCGAAGGGCTGACTGTACATGGGACCGCGGAGGGCAAGAATTCGCGTGAAATGGTGTCTGACATCATGCAAGAGGTCGGCCTTGATCCGTCGCTAATGGACCGATACCCGCATGAGTTTTCCGGTGGTCAACGTCAACGCATCGCGATTGCACGTGCCATGATCCTTCGCCCGAAGCTTGTCGTTTTGGATGAACCCACATCCGCGCTGGATATGACGGTGCAGGTGCAGATCGTTGAACTACTGCGGAATTTGCAGCAGAAATACCAGCTGGCGTACCTGTTCATCTCGCACGATCTGAAAGTCGTGCGCGCACTGTCCCACAAAGTGATGGTGATGAAGCGCGGTGATATCGTAGAGGCTGGGGACGTCGACGCTGTGTTTGACGCCCCGAAAGAAACCTACACGCAAGAATTGATGAAGGCAGCTTTTAGCTAGGCCTCGAAAGTAACCTTCGCGGGTGACAGCCCTTCGATCTCACAAACACAGGTCTGGCCTTTCACGATTGGCCCAACGCCAGCAGGCGTACCCGTCATGATGATGTCACCGGCTTCAAGTGTCACAAGCTTGGACAATGTCGCGATGATTTCTGGAACGGACCAGATCATTTGGTTCAGATCACCGTTCTGGCGCGTCTCTCCATCAACGAAACAGACCACTGCGCCCGTATTCAGGTGACCGACTTCAGCAACCGGATGCACTGTGCCGACGATTGCGGAATTGTCGAACCCTTTAGCCATATCCCACGGCGCGCCTTTACTTTTTGCGGCCGCTTGGATGTCGCGGCGTGTGAGATCATTACCCGCCGCGTATCCATAAATATGGTCTAGCGCGTCTGCTTCAGAAATGTTCGCACCGCCACGCTTCATCACAACGACAAGCTCAACTTCGTGGTGCAAGTTTTCAGTTGCGGGCGGGAAGGGGATTGTTTGACCAGACGACACGACAGCGCTTGCAGGCTTCATAAAGAAGATGGGTGGGTCCGCTTTGGCGTCGCCGCCCATCTCGGCAACATGATCGGCGTAGTTTTGACCAACACAAAAGACGCGGTGCACACCAACGTAGTGGTCCGCCTTGCTTGTGGGCAGGGTCGTTGAATTGGGTGGGCGAACATCTAGTACAGCCATTGTGCTTCCTCGGGTTTAGTCAGGCCCGATCATGAAACACGTGGTGCCGCGTGCTTGCAAGCGTGCACATGCTTGTTCCGCGCCGTCACGGGTTAATCCCATGAAATTCGCATCAAATCCGCGGCTTGATTGGTTCACACGGCGCAGGCTGCCATCAAGGGTCGACATTTCGTTTAGCGCCACACGTAGCAACACCCGTTCCGCTTGATAGCGCGAGTTATAACGGCCCACGTTGACGCCCCAATGACGGCTACCAGATGTGGAAATGCGGGTGACGACTTCGGGTTGGCTCGGCGTTGGGCTGGCTTGTTGAACGGCGGCCAAGACGACATCCGACGGCCGCGCTTGCGGGGCCGGGGTTTCGTTTGGTGCTGCTGTGGCTGTTTGCAAGACTTCGGTAACGGCATTCTCGATGACATCTGCATCGACTGCGACGAGTGCAACGGCTGGTGCTTCTGGTGCCTCAGGTGTTGGGCGCGCATTCGGGCGAAGTGAGCGGCTCACGAGACCATTTACACGAACAGTACGCGCTGTTGTGCCAGGAGCAGGGGTGTTGGCGTTTCCGGATCCTTGTGGTGCAACGGGGATAGGACGGTTTAGGTTCGCTGTGCTCGGTGCGCGGGCGAACCCCATGTCGAGCAGTTCAGCTACACGCGCATTACGCTGTGCGGTGGAAGACCCACCAAACATAGTCGCGATTATACGTTCTTGGCCACGTTCTGCGGAAGCCACGAGGTTGAATCCAGCTGCACGTGTATAGCCTGTCTTGATGCCATCAGCACCGCGATAAGCGTTCAGAAAACGGCGATTTGTGTTTGCGACTTCGCGCACACCGGCATCCGTCGTGATGCGACTGAAGATGTTATAATACTGGGGGTAGTCGTAAATCATATGGCGACCAAGCACTGTCATGTCACGGGCAGTGGACATATGGCCAGCCTCGGTCAGGCCGTGGGCATTACGGAATGTGGTGCGTGTCATTCCCATAGCACGGGCTGTTGCGGTCATACGTCGGGCAAAGGCGGCCTCATTCCCTTCCAATGCAATACCAATTGCGGTCGCGGCGTCATTGGCGGACTTCACACCGGCAGCGCGAACAAGGTAGCGGAACTGAATGCGCTGCCCCGCAACAAGGCCAAGCTTGCTGGGTGGCTCATTGGCGGACAAAGGTGTGATTGTTACCATGTCATCAAGGCTGATCTCACCACGTTCAATCGCCTGAAATGCTATATACAGCGTCATCATTTTGGTTAGCGATGCGGGGTGCAATTGTGTATCCGCGTTACGCGAATGCAGAATTTCACCGGTTCGTGCATCCATCACCATCGCCGCGTAAGGTGCAGCGTTACTCGTTGCTGGCGCTAACGCCGCCATCAGGAGAGTGATCAATAGAAGAATACCCGCCAACGCGGGGTTTTGAATACGACGTTTCACGCCACTGCCTCTTTACTGCCTCATGAGCCCCGATTTTTTTGTGGGGTCTCGTTTTATGAAGCAAGGCTAACACAAGGTGGTGTTTCAGAAAATACCTTAATTTCAAAGGCTTTCGGTGTGCTTTTCATGCACATCTTGCATCGAGGCACCCACATCTAGCGGTGGAACTCGAAAATACCCCCTAGATAGCGGATTAAGGCAAGATTGGGGCAGAACGCAAAATTGGGGTTACTCGAGCGTTTTCACCAATTCCGGCAAATCACCGAGCGTCGATATCTGGCGAAAATGACGATGTGTTAGGGGCGCTTCGGCATGCTCGTATTCCCATGTCAGTTCATGGGGAACGTGCACGCCCCAAGCGCCAACTTCGATCGCCGGTATCACATCAGAGCGTAGGGAATTGCCAACCATCATCTGATGCGCGGTGTCGTGGCGCGCGAAAATGCGTGAATAGACGTCAGGTGTCTTGTCGCTGACGATCTCAACCGCATCAAACAAATCCCCAAGCCCGGACTGCGCAAGCTTTCGCTCTTGATCGAGTAAGTCACCCTTCGTGATCATCAGAATTTCGGCATTTGGTTTTACAGCTTCAATTGCTTCCCGCACTCCAGGGAGCAATTCAACAGGATCCGCAAGCATCTCTCGTCCCATCGCAAGAAGTTCAGCGATGACATCGGTCGCAACCTTGCCGTCAGTCACTTCAAGCGCAGTTTCAACCATCGACAGCGTGAACCCTTTGATTCCGAAACCGTATATCCCCAAATTACGGTGCTCAGCCGCCAATAAGCGTTCCTTCAAGTGATCTGCCTCTGTGTGGCCGTTAAGTAGCTCGGCAAAGCGCGCCTGCGTTAGCGCAAAGCCACGTTCATTGTGCCAAAGTGTGTCATCAGCGTCGAAAGCGATGGTCCAATTCGGATTGTTCATTTAAAGGCCCTTTGAAGCTGAATTTCGTGCGCCCCTTTTCATAAGGGGTGTGAAGGTTATATTAAGCGGCTGAACGCACACTCTGCTAGAGACTCGCGCCAAAGGACTACCATGCTGCACGACGTTTACATGATGGCTGATCGGGACAATGACGAAGATAGCGATATCGGTGTCAAACTTGAAACACGTCCAAAAACCAAGCGCCCACCGTTGTATAAGGTCATGATTCTGAACGACGACTACACACCGATGGAGTTTGTTGTCACAGTTTTGGAACGCTTCTTTGGCATGAACCACGACCAATCCGTAGAGATTATGTTGGCGGTTCACCAAAAGGGTCTCGCGGTGGTTGGTGTCTTTTCGCATGAGATTGCGGAGACCAAGGTTGCCCTTGTGATGGACTTTGCTGGCAGTCATCAGCATCCTCTGCAATGCACAATGGAGAAAGAGTAGGGCCACGCGCCCACTCGGATCACATGAAATATTCACGCCTCTTTACCGCGCTGGACGAAGGTCTGGATCTGTCCGGAACCCTGCACGTTTTGCGCCCACCTGCTGGCTTTGATCTGGCCGGGTTAAGCGATGTGAGCGTTGAGGCGACTTACTATCCCGATTATCAGTACTGGGACGCGATGGGTTTCATCGGGGACGGAGCGGCACGTGCTGCGACACTCGTTGTTTTACCCCGCTCCAAGACCCTCGCGCGATCTATGATCGTGTCTGCGATTGCTGCGGGCGGGTTGGTCATCGTTGACGGGCAGAAAACCGACGGTGTTGAGGGCGTTTATAAAGACATTCGCAAGGTCTCACCGATATTGGGCGTTATTGCCAAAGGCCACGGGCGCCTTTTCTGGTTTGAAGCTGGTGCGACACCCAAATGGGACACGACCGTTAAGTCACCCGATGGGTATAAAACCGTAGCGGGTGTGTTTTCCGAAACCAAAATCGATGCGGGTTCAGCGCTTTTGGCGGATCACCTTGAAAACCTAAAAGGTGAAGTCGCGGATCTTGGTGCCGGTTGGGGTTACCTTAGCCGTGAGGTGCTTAGGCACGAGGGGGTGACGCGCCTTGATATGATTGAAGCAGAGAAAACTGCGCTTGAGTGTGCTGTTGAAAACACCAATGACCCGCGTGCGCGGGACGTTTGGACCGATGCGCTAACTTATTCCGGCGGCCCATACGACGTTGTCATTTCAAACCCACCGTTTCACGCCAGTCGCACAGGCGACCCTGATCTCGGCAAAGGGTTCATCGCAACAGCTGCGCGGATCCTTAGCCCCCGCGGCGCGTTCTATATGGTCGCAAACCGCCATTTGCCCTATGAGGCTGAACTTGACGCCAAATTCGCGCGTGTCGAAGAACTTTCCGGTTCTGGCGCGTTCAAGACTTTCCGCGCGACTCGCCCAAAACGATAATTTCCCCTAGTCTTCCCGAATCTAGACGGGTGTCAGGAGCTTTCATGTCCTTTTCAATTGCCGGTAAGACAGCCATCGTCACAGGTGCCGCAAATGGTGTCGGCCTCGCGATTGGACGCCATTTTGTCTCTCAGGGGGCGAACGTTGTCTTCGCTGATATGGATGAAGAACGCCTCGAAGATGAATTGGGATCATCCGAGGTTGAACCAGAACGCTACCGGACGTTTGCCTGCGATCTGCGCCAAAAACTTTCGATCAACAATCTTATGTCGATGGCGATTGATAGCTTTGAACGCGTTGATATCCTTGTGAACGCGTCGCGCCAAATGGTGCTGTCCGATCCGTTGAACCCGAAAGAAGACCAAGTTGAAACGCTTTTAAATCAGAACCTTATGACGTCTCTCCGTTTGACGCAGGCGATTTCAAAGCGCATGATCAAGCAGGCCGAAGATCAAGAGGACGGAACGGTTGGTTCGATTATCAACCTCAGTTCCATCGCGGCGCGTCGCGCAAATCCTGACCTGCTTGGATATTCAATTTCCACAGCAGCGCTTGATCAGATGACGCGATCGATGGCGGTCGCACTGGCCCCTTCGCGTATCCGCGTGAATGCGGTGGCGTTCGGGTCTGTGATGTCATCAAGTTTGCAGCAGCAGCTGAAAGAGCACGATGAGTACCGCAGCGATATTATCGAGCACACCCCATTGGGTCGCATTGCAGGGCCGGGTGAAGTTTCGGATGCGGTGCAATACCTCGCATCAGATGCGTCAAGTTTCGTGACCGGTCAAATCATCACAGTCGACGGTGGCCGAACGTTGATTGATCCAGCCACCTCACCTGCACACTAACTATTCTGGGTGAATGGCGATGCATTGCTGGGCGTCGGCTTGGGCATTGCGCACAGCTGAGACCCGACGTTCTTGCAATTCTTCTAGTTTGATACGTTCTTGTGCAACGCTAATGGCAACTGGAACTTCACGGGTAAAGCGTTCGGTTTCCGAACACGGATACCGCGAGACCGTTCCATCAGGATTGTCGCGTTCGCACACGGTGCGGACAACGCGCATGTCTTCGACTTCTGCCAAGGCATAGCCGCGTTGAATGTTGCCTCGGGCGACAGCGATTTGCCGATCAATTGCAGCCACCGGTCTATTCGCGCCGCTGATGCATTGTTCGCGCGGCGTGCCGCATGCGGCCAGAGCGATAAGGGGAGCGAGGATTAGGGTCTTATAGGTCATTGGGTTTTCCTTTGGCAGCCATATGGTCGCGGTCGCTTTGCGGGCGCTTGGCCTGCTCTCGTAATCAATGATAAGTCTGCTTGATATGCAATAACATCGGGTAACGACATGGCTTTGGATGACATGAAACAGCAGAAATCAACGGCGTCAGCGTGGTTCCGCTCTCTGCGTGATGAGATTGTGGAAGCCTTTGAAAAATTGGAAGATTCGCAGACGGGTGGGCCTTTAGCAGGCGAACCGGCGGGCCGATTTGAAGTCACGGAAACCAAACGAACCGGTGACGCAGGTGAAGACGCTGGTGGCGGCCTGATGTCCGTGATGCGCGGCGGTCGTGTATTTGAAAAAGTTGGCGTCAATATCTCTACCGTTTACGGCACGCTTGGCGCGCGGGCGCAGGCGGCGATGATGGCCCGTAAGGGGCTTGACGGCATGGCGGATGACCCGCGTTTTTGGGCTTCGGGAATTAGCCTTGTGGCGCATATGCAAAACCCGCACGCGCCTGCGGTTCATATGAATACGCGCATGTT
>DQCL01000164.1 GCA_003533975.1 Octadecabacter sp.
AACGATGAACAACTGGTAACCCCAGAAGACGAACCATCCTGTGTTGCCTCCCCAAAGGCGAACACCACTAGTTCGCTGAACGATATAAAAGGACGTGGCAATCAACCCGTTGCCACCAAACGCAAAAATCACCGCACTGGTGTGCAGTGGGCGCAGGCGGCCAAAGTTACCGAAACCCTGTAGGAATTCGAAGTTGAGTGCGGGAAACGCGAGCTGGAAGGCGATAAACGTACCAACCAGGAAGCCTGCAATGCCCCAAAAGGCAGTAGCAATGACACCCGCTCGAACTACTCCATCAAAGTAGACGCCCGAGGGATCCTCGTCACTTGGGGGGGCATCAGTGCGACGAAGCACCCAAATAAACATACCAGCTGAAATAAGCATGATCAGCAAGGCATGAACCTGATAGGCCAAATCATGCGCCCAGTTCGTCGCGATTGCGGCGAAGAGCGTGATAAGGCCGAGAATAACGAGCTTCAAATAGTTCATAGAGAATCCCTAACAGCGAAATGGAGGCAAAATGCCCCCGGTGGTTAGGGTCTTTTATGGCAACCCTAAATAAGTGCTCTTTGATCTAAATCAAGCAAACTCAAAAACTATTTATTGAATCAGTAAACGACGCCGCCATCAGCGTCGTCGCCAGTCTCATCTTGAAGGGCAGCAATGTCTTCAACGGTAAAGTGTTTTCGGTCTGAAAAGTCGATCACGCCGTCTTTCTTGAGCGCGCTGAACTGACGGCTCACCGTCTCTAGCGTCAGTCCAAGATAGTTTGCGATCTGGTCGCGGGTCATATGAAGGTCGATAACGTTCTTGCTTCCGTCATGCCCGTGAGAAGACCTACGTGCCAGCATTTCGATAAAGGTCGCGATCTTTTCGCGCGCAGTTTTGCGACCTAACAACAACATCCAATCCCGTGCGGCATCCAGTTCGTCCAAGGCCAATTCCATCAAACGCTGTGCAATGTGAGGTGTCTCACAAACGAGGCTCTCGAACCTTGGACGGTCAAAACAGCACAAGATCACATCGACAGTCGCTGTGACATCAAAGTCGATCTGCTCTCTGCCTGGCCGTCCAATAAAGTCAGATGGCAACAAAAGGCCAACCATCTGCGTACGCCCGTCTTCCATAGTCTTAGATAAAGTTGCCACGCCGGACACGACAGAGGCCACAAATTCAAGCGGCTCGCCACGCCATAAGATCACATCGCCAGCGGCGTAGGTCTTATAGGTTTTCATGCTCTCAAGATTTTCCAACTCGTCATCATCACAACGCGCACAAACCGCCCGGTGCCGGATCGGGCACTGGCTGCATTTGATCGGTGCGATCGATGGAGTGTTAGATTTCTTTAGCCGGTTCATGATTCTTTGATCTGTATCAAGGCAAAAACACCTTTTCCCATTCTTAGTACGCGGATGGAAAACATTGATCAACTTCGTACCTATGGTCTTTTTGACGCAAAGGTGCCCCGTTACACCAGTTATCCGCCGGCAAATCACTTCGAAAACGGCGTTGGTTGCGAAAATCAGGCGGATTGGCTGCGCACCGTTTCTAGCGACAAAGGCATTTCCGTCTACATTCACATACCGTTTTGCAAGCGGTTATGTTGGTTTTGTGCGTGCCGGACTCAAGGTACAAAAACACTGCAACCAGTTAATGCGTATATTGAATTCCTGCGTTCGGAAATTCGCGCGGTGCGCGCTGCCTTGCCTGATGGAGTACGCATGGCGCGTCTTCATCTTGGTGGCGGCACGCCGACCATTCTTCCCGTCAAAACAATGTCATTGCTTCTGACCGAAGTTTTCGATGCTTTTTCCAAGGACGACGATTTTGAATTCTCGGTTGAGGTTGATCCAACCGAAGTTTCTGATCAATTGCTTGAGTCCCTCATTAACTTCGGCCTAAATCGCGTTAGCCTAGGTGTACAGGACTTCGCACCTGTCGTGCAGGACGCCATCGGGCGTTCCCAGTCGCTTGAGCAAACGCGCCACGTCATTGATTTCCTACGCGCGCGCGGCGTAGCAGCCTTCAATCTTGATTTGCTATATGGTTTGCCTTTCCAAACCATGAAAAGTTTCAAGGAAACGCTGGATCATGTCATCGCAATGGAACCAGATCGCTTGGCGATTTACGGCTACGCACATGTGCCGTGGATGTCTAAACGTCAGGTATTGATCAACGCGGATGAATTACCTGACAATGAGATGCGTTTTGAGCTTGCGATGCTCGCGCAGGAAACACTGACTAATCAAGGATTTGAGGCCATCGGCATCGACCACTTTGCGCTGCCTTCAGACAAGCTGGCAATCGCCCAGAATGAAGGTCGGGTGCGCCGGAATTTTCAAGGCTATACGGACGATCAATGCGAGACTCTTATCGGGTTTGGTGCCTCGGCAATCTCGCGTTTCAAGCAGGGTTTTCTGCAAAACGCGGTCGCGACTTCAGCCTATCAAGAACGGATCACCCAAGACAGCATGGCCGCACATAAAGGATATTCGCTCACCCCGACTGACGATGTGATTTCCAGAGTGGTTGAAGGCCTGTTGTGCCGTTTTGAATTGGACAGCAACTCGTTGAGCGCTGAACTCCCAGAACAAGCCGACGTTATCCGGGCTATTAGTGTCATGCTCATGCGGCAGTATTCGGACGCGTTTCATATCAGCAAGAATGGACTGCAAATGAACGACTGGGCAAAGCCACTGGTGCGTATCATTGCCAATTCCGTTGATACTTTCTCAAGCAGCAATGTTGCACATTCGTCTGCCATCTAAGTTTAGAAACTAAAAAGGCCGCGCTTCCCTAAAAGAAGCGCGGCCTTTTTGTGTCTTAAGAGCCATTTAGCCGATGATGCTGTTCAACGTTCCCGATGGGCGCATCACAGCCACAGTCTTCGCGGCATCCGTCTTGAAGTAGCCCCCCAGATCAGCTGCAGGGCCTTGCACCGCCGCCAATTCAGCAAGGATCGTACTCTCGTTACCTGCAAGCGCTTCAGCGACGGGGGCGAAATGAGCGGCAAGGGCTGCATCATCTGATTGCGCAGCCAATGCTTCGGCCCAGTAGCGTGCGAACCAGTAGTGGCTATCACGGTTGTCCGGCTCACCCACTTTGCGGGATGGCGAACGACTGTGATCCAGAATCCCTTGCGTCGCAGCATCGACGGCTTGCCCAAGTACGCGCGCTTGCGCGTTGCCCTTTGCATTCGCGAGGAACTGAAGGCTTTCACCCAATGCGCAGAATTCGCCCATCGAGTCCCAACGCAGGTGG
>DQCL01000232.1:0-4106 GCA_003533975.1 Octadecabacter sp.
GATTTGGACATCTTCTTGGTGCCGTCGCGTAGGTTCATCACCCGCATCCCCGGGCCTTCGATCACAGGCTCGGTGATAGGAAAGAAATCGACACCAAAATCGTTGTTGAACTTGTTGGCAATGTCGCGCGTTAGCTCAACGTGCTGCTTCTGGTCTTCGCCCACGGGCACATGCGTCGCGTGATACATCAAAATATCTGCCGCCATCAGGGACGGGTAGGCATAAAGGCCCAGCGATGCTTTCTCGGCGTTCTTACCGGCCTTGTCCTTGAACTGCGTCATACGGTTCATCCAGCCAACGCGGGCCACACAATTGAAAATCCATGCCAGCTGCGCGTGTTCAGGCACTTGGGATTGGTTGAACAAGATGGACTGCTCAGGATCAATACCAGACGCCAGCATCCCCGCCGCCAATTCGCGCGTGCCGGATTTCAACGCCTCAGGGTCCTGCCACACAGTGATCGCGTGCAGGTCCACCGCGCAATAAATGCTTTCCATGTCGCTGCTTTGCATGTCGACCCAGCGCTTGATCGCACCCAGATAGTTGCCAAGCGTCAAACCACCGGATGGTTTGATGCCGGAAAACACGCGCGGTGTGAATGTTGTGCCAGATGCTGTCTTGGTCATGATGCGTTCCAAAGCTGGATTTCGGTTTCACAACCGCTTACCCATGCCCCTGTACGCCGTCAACCGAATGGACCACCCCATGCACGACACCGACCATGCCGAAAATCCGTTTAACGCCGTTCCATTTGTGCCGTTGATACTGGTTCTTCTCATCGCAGGGATTGAACTCACGCTGAGCGCCGCAAGCAATGGCATGATCGGCGGTGCCCAAGGTGTCGGCTGGCGCACGGCCACCTTCGATGAACTGCAGTTTTACCCCGAAATCATGACCGAAGTGTTCGAGCGCGGCCGCGGATCGTTTGACTACTTTAAACGTTTCGTCACCTACCCCTTTGTGCACTCCAATTTCACCCACGCGCTTTGGGCCTGCGTGCTCCTGCTTGCGCTTGGAAAGTTCGTCGGTGAAATCTTCAGCCCAGTCGCGTTTCTTATCCTGTTTTTCGCCTGCTCGATTTTTGGCGCGGCGATCTACGGCCTTCTTTCTTGGCAAAACACCCAGCTCATCGGGGCATATCCCGGTGTCTATGGGCTGATCGGTGCCTACACCTATCTGATGTGGCTCACGCTTGGGCGAATGGGCGACAACCAGTTCAAGGCGTTCACGCTGATCGGCATCTTGCTTGGCATCCTGCTTGTCTATTCAATGATTTTTGGCAGCTCCCCAACATGGATCGCCGAAGTTGCAGGCTTCCTCGTGGGGCTCTTCATCGCGCCGCTACTTGCGCCAGGTGGCTGGGCCGCATTCCTCCACCGCATCCGCCAGAGAAAGTAGCCAAAGCCAGTTCAAAGGGCCCAAACCCCCTCGTTTCTTTGGCTCTTAAATACTCAAATCCATCAGCCGCGGCGCATCGCTGCCTTGAATTCTGCCAGTCTGAACGCCCCAATCAGGTGGCCGATCCCGAAATAGCTGCCGATGCCGATGAGGACCACCAATGCGAGTGCGAAATAACGAATGGTCTCCATCCCGAGGGCAGGCCCGACCAGCAGCACAGCCCCCAGAAGCAACACACCCATAAGGATTGCGGACAAAACAATCCGCCAGAAACGCGTTTTGAAACGTGCGTCAAACTTGGCGGCATCCCCCATAGAACGGCTCCCACTCCAAAGCAGCCAAACCATAACCCAACCCGCCAGCGTTGTGGCAAGGGCGGCAGCGATGTAGCCCACGTAGATCGACAGGCCAATCGCCACGGCAGCATTCACGACCATCGCAACAGCGGCAAAATAAAACGGGCGTTTGGTGTCGCCCCGCGCGAAGTACAGCGGCTGAAGCGACTTTTGCAAAACGAACGCCGGCAACCCCGCGCCATACACCATCACGGCAAGGGCCGTCGCGGCGGCATCATCAGAATCAAACGCCCCGCGCATAAACAGCACTTCGACCAGCGGAACAGGGATCACCATCAGCGCGACCGCTGCGGGGATCGTCAACGCCAATGAAAGCTCGGTTGCGCGGTTATACGCATCTCGCCCACCGTCGAGATCATTCGCAGCAAGGCGGCGGCTGAGATCGGGCAAAAGAACCACACCCAGTGCGATCGCAACCACGCCCAACGGTAGTTGATACAGACGGTCAGCATAGGACAGCCATGCGATAGCGCCATCAAAATAACTGGCCACCTGGCGACCGACCAAAAGGTTGATCTGCACCACACCACCCGCCAACATTGCAGGGGCGGCGATGATAAACAGCCGCTTTAGGTCCGGCGTTAGGCGCGGAAGGCGCAGCGCCATCGGGAAGCCGGCCCGCTTGGCAGCAAGCCAAACCAGCGCCAATTGCGCGATCCCAGCCATGGGCACCGCCCACGCGAGGTGATTGCCGATAAATCGGGTTTTTTCAGCGCCATCTACCACTTCAACTGCAAATGTCGCGTTGAAGGCGGCGAAAACAATTGCCGCAATAAAGATCACGTTCAACAAGACCGGTGCCGCTGCGGCAGCAACAAAACGGCCCGTCGCATTCAGCACGCCCGACAACAATGCTGCCAATGAAATGAACAAGATATAGGGGAACGCGATTTGCCCGTAAGCAACTGCGAGATCGAAGCGTTCATCCCCGACAAAGCCCGATGCCATTGCGGTCACCAGCCACGGCATCACAAGAATGCCGACCGTGGTGAACGCGGTCAGCGCAAAGGCCATGAATATAAAAGCATCCTGCGCGAATGTTTTCGCATCTGAGTGTGTTTCGAGCTTCTTTGCGAACATCGGCACAAAGGCCATATTGAACGCACCTTCGGCAAAGAAACGCCGGAACATGTTCGGCAAAGAAAATGCGATCAGGAACGCTTGTGCAACGGGGCCAGCCCCCAAATAACTCGCGATCAGGATGTCGCGCACAAAGCCAAGAACGCGGCTCAGCAACGTCCAGACGCCAACAGTCAAAAAGCCGGAGAGAAGGCGGATGGGTTTCAAGTCAGTCTTCCTTACGCGGCTTTGGATACCACTCCATTCCCATGTAGCCATGACCCGCCGCAAGCTCTGAAAGCATCTTTTCCAATCTGCGTTGCCCTGTGTCCTCGCGCTTGGCCCGCGCGATCCAGCCAACCCAGTCGTTTTTCTGATAGGCAGGGCGCGCATCGAACGCTGCTTGAAGACCGCGTTCTTGCAGGGCGTGCGCGACGAACGCAGGCATCGGATGAATATCTCGCGTCAGTGCCATATTTCGCGTCCTCGTTACGTCAGAGGAAGTCTAGCGCCTGCGCCGATCAGTTCCTAATAGGAAGTTGCGCAGCGCCTGTAAACGCGACGGCTAGGCCGCAAGAAAATCAAGACAGCGACGGGTTATCATGTGCATCACAACAGCAATGTCTGCTTCTAGCCCAGTGTGTCGCTTAGATTTCTAAGGATTTGGAGTTCTTTTTAGGTTTTTTGCCGGAACCCAACCCTCTAAGCCAACTGCATTCTTGCACAGGACCCATCCGTGAGTTTCAGCTCTACCGTGCAACTCTTCACCTGGACGACATGTTAGCTCAAGAGCTGAAAAGTCTGTAGTTGCATAGGTCTTGCTTCCAATACTATTGGCGAGATTGTCGGGTATCCAACCTTCATGCCCAGCTTGGTTTTTTGCCCAAACCCAAACATAACCGTCCCAGTTATCGGTCTTGCCTGTCAGCCAGAGTTCTTCGCCCTCTTTGAGCAAAATTGGATCGTCATACGCCGCATCCCAATCCGCAACAACTTGATAGCTTCCCATTGACTGATCTCCAATAGCGCAACCCTGATAATAAAGATCACATCTAGATGAAACCCAAGAATGGCGAACGGCAACAAAGTCCGCACAGCGGACTTTCCCCCAACTTAGACATCCGCCCGTTCTACGCCTTGCACGATGGCTTCACGCAATTTGCGTTCCAGTGCGTTGCGTTTGCTTTCGGAGTGGAATTTCAGGCCGAACATGTCTTTGACGTAGAAGGTGTCCACCACCTGCTCACCGTAGGTCGCGATGACCGCGCTTGAGATGTAGACGTTGGCGTTGGC
>DQCL01000232.1:4178-5017 GCA_003533975.1 Octadecabacter sp.
CCTTCGTTATCAAAAGTGATAGAAGTCGGAACTCGAAACGCCTTTTCGCGCTTTTTCAGCTTGCCCTTATCCGCCAACGCATCCCGCGGAACGATCTCGCCATGTAGCGTGCGTTCGATCACTTGGCGAAGACGCGGCAGGCGGGATTCCTCATAGGGGTGGCCGTCACTGTCCTGAACCCAGAACGCTGCCGTCGCAAAGCCGTCCTTTGATGTAAACGTGCGGGCATCCACCACGTTTGCGCCCGCCAAAGACAAAGCCCCACACATGCGGCTGAAAATACCGGGGTGGTCGGCCATCGCAAAACAAACGCGCGTCGCGTCGCGGTCATCATCAGGTGTTAGGTTGATGCGCACTTCGTTGGTGCCGATCCCTGCCAGCAAATTCGCAAAATCGACATGGGCCGTCACGTGCAAACCCTGCCAATAAGGGGCGTAATGACGCGCGACTTCTGCACGCAGGGCTTTCTCGGACCAATCGGGAAGGGCCGCACGCAGGTTCTTGCGCGCCTCTGTACCACGTTCTTGGCGGTTGAGGGCCTCCATGCCGTTTTCTAGGGCAAACCGCGTCTGGCGATACAGCCCGCGGATCAGCACGGCCTTCCAGTTGTTCCACGTATCCGGCCCAACGCCGCGAATGTCACACACCGTCAGCACACAAAGCAGATCAAGCCGCTCTTTGGTCTTCACGGCTTTGGCAAAATCACGCACCGTGCGCGGGTCAGCGATATCGCGCTTTTGCGCCATATCCGACATCAGCAAATGGTAACGCACCAGCCACTCAACCGTCTCGCAGTCCTTTTTGGACAGCCCGAGGCGCGGCGCGACCTTGCGCACGAT
>DQCL01000232.1:5027-16065 GCA_003533975.1 Octadecabacter sp.
AACAGCGCGACATATAGAACCTTGCGGTTGATACCGCTCTTGATGATCGACGCAGAGACCGGCAGTTCTTCGTCCAGTTCCGCGCGTTCAATTTTGGCGAGGTGGCTAATGGTTTGGATCGTGTGCTCGTCCACTGTGTAGTGGTGATACATATTAAACTGCATCATCGCGACGATGGCTTCGAATTCGGGAATGAACGCGCCCAAAACGCCAAGCTCGTTCATCCGCCGCAATGCGCGTTCCGGATTGCCGTGCTTGAGCATCAGATCAAGGAAGATGCGCCGCGCTTCTTTGTTGGCGCGCACTTCGTCATCAATCAAATACAGGTTGGCCTTGATCAGGCGCATCGCATCAGAATGGATCAACGTTCCGGTGCGAAGGGCTTCCTCAAAGATGCGCAGCAAGTTCAGCTTGTCTTCAATAAACGCCACCGGGTTTTCGACAGTCAGGCGGTTTTGCTTGATCGCATAGGGCGCTTTCGCCTTTTTGGAACGGTTGAACAGGCGCTGCAACATAGGCTTCGCCTTCAACATGGCCTCTTCCTGCGCGACCAAGAAAATACGGGTCAATTCGCCAACATCAGTGGCGAAATGAAAGTAGTCCTGCATGAAGTGTTCAACAGCCCGTCGCCCGTCGTGATCCGTGTAATGCATGCGGTCCGCGACCTCGACCTGCATATCAAACGTCAACTGGTCTGTTGCGCGCCCTGTAAGCAAATGAAGGTGGCAGCGCACAGCCCAAAGAAATTCGTGTGCGGCTTTGAATTCTTCGTACTCGTCTTGGGTGAAGACTTTGAACTTCACCAGTTCAGACGCGTCTTTTACCCCGTGAATGTACTTGCCGATCCAGTAAAGCGACTGCAAATCGCGCAACCCGCCTTTGCCTTCTTTTACATTCGGCTCAACCATATAGCGCTGACCGCCTTGCTTGCGGTGGCGTTCTGTGCGCTCTGCGAGTTTTGCGTCAATAAATTCAGGAATCGTTGACGCGAAAAGTTCGGTGCGTAGACGTTCAGTCAGCTCCGTTGCGAGGGCCGCATCCCCGACCAAAAACCGCTCTTCTACAAGGCTTGTGCGGATCGTGTAATCTTCGCGGGCAAGGCGCAGGCAGTCTTTGACGGTGCGGCTGGCGTGTCCGACCTTTAGCTTTAGGTCCCACAGGATATAGAGCATGGATTCGATCAGGCTCTCGGACCACGGGGTCAACTTGTAGGGCGCAAGAAACAGCAGATCGACGTCAGAATGGGGCGCCATTTCACCACGACCTGACCCACCAACAGCGATCAGTGCAAGACGTTCCGCTTCGGTCGGGTTTGGCAGGGGGTGCAGGTGCGTCCTTGCCAATACGAACACTTCAATGACGATCGCATCCGTTAGCCAAGCATAGGCCTGCGTTGTTGGAATCGATTCAAAAGGCGAGGCGATAAAAGCCTCCGCAATCCGGTCACGCCCCGACTGAATTGCATCCTTTAAAATTGGCACAACAGCTTTGCGGCGCTCGCCTCCGCTTGAACCACATCCCGCAATCGCATCGTTGATCGCGCCGCGCAATGCGCCGCGGTCTAGAATATCCTCCGCGGCGCAAATGAGGTCCTCGGGACCCGGAAGCTGGTTTGGATCAAACAACAGATCAGGATCCGCCGCGCCCGAAAGATTGCGGTGCAGGGTCAACAATCGCAATTTGATTGTTGACGATCCGCGCAACAGCAAGCGCACGCTGATTGGTGCCGTCTCGGCGCAAGCGGAAGATGCCGGTCGCGCCAGCAAACCCAGATGCACGTGTCAAAGACCCTGTTGTCAATGCATCCCGATCACCCGTTGCCGCCAAAGCGCCAATCGCCGCGATGCCATCATATGCGATGCTGGCAAGCGGGTGTGGGGCGGATCCGTAGGATGCTTCGTAGCGGTTACGGAATGCGGCTTCGCGGCCCGCATTTGCCATTGCGAACAAGCCGCCCTGCATTCCCGGTAGCGACGCTGCTTGTGGTGCAGCATCCCAACGCGTGATGCCGATAAGCGGCGTATTGGCTGGGTTTAGGCCTTGATCCTCCAAGGACGTTGCGAGAATGGGCAAGCCCCCAGCTACGTTATCCGTCACGAATATCGCCTGAGCGCCGCTGGCGTTTGTTGCCGCAGCAATCGCAGAAGCACGGGCAAAAATACCTTCTTGGCTGAATGGGTAGGCCTCAACACCCGACACTGTTCCGCCCGCTGAACGGATGGATGTCGCAATCGAGTCGCGACCAACCGAACCCGCCAAATCGTCTTGATGAACGATCATGAACTGATTGATGCCCTGTGTTCCTGCGTAGCTGACCAAACGGTCGGAGACATTCCCAAATGTGTTCCCAAGAACAAAGACATTGCCGCCTGCAATCGCGGGGTTGTTCGAGAACGCCAAAACGTTAATTCTTGCGGGCGCTACCGTGACGCCAACCGCATTTGCGCTCGCCGCATCAAGTGGCCCGAGGATGATCTTCGCACCATCCGCAACCGCAGTCGCTGCCATCTGGCTCGCCTGCCCAGCGTCACGGGCGGTGTTGTAAACGCGCAAATCAATTTCGACACCGTCTAGGTCCGCAATCGCCAATCGTGCCGCGTTTTCGATGCTGGCCGCAATCGCGTTAACTTCAGCCGCCTCTGTGCCGCCTGGAACAAGCAAGGCAACCTGAACGGGCGCACTTGGGTCGATTTGCTGCCCGGCATTGCCCCCGGTTTCGGGGATCGAAAGTTCACACGCTGCCAGAAACGCAATCGCGGCAAAGGCAAAAATACGGGCCGCAAACGAACGAGCGGTGGCAGGGTGGCTGGGCAAACGGGCTGACATGGACTATCTCACTTCCTCTTGGCGGCGGGCAACGTGCCGCAGCATCTTGGCGCGTATCATAAAGCGCACAACGTGAGGGTCTAGGTATGAATCATCGCACAGTTCCCCTATCGGCCGGACTTTACTTATGCGCTGTGCCGATCGGCAACGCACGCGACATCACGCTGCGCACGCTTGATATACTGGCAAGCGCCGATGTTATCGCCGCCGAAGACACGCGAAGCACGCGTAAGTTGATGGAAATTCACGGTATTTCTGCGGGAAAACGCCCGATGGTCGCCTATCATGATCATTCGCAAGCGGTTGTCCGTGACCGGTTACTTACCGCCGTGCGCGCGGGCAAATCAGTTGCCTATGTTTCTGAGGCAGGCACGCCACTTGTTGCCGATCCGGGTTATAAATTGGCCGCAGATATGCGCGACGCTGAACTGCCGCTGACAACAGCGCCTGGCGCGTCCGCAGTCTTGGCTGCTCTGACGGTCTCAGGCCTCCCGAGTGACGCCTTCCACTTTGCTGGCTTTTTATCCAGCAGCTCAGGCGCGCGCCGCACTGCACTTGAGGGTCTCAAAGATTTGCAGGCAACCGTGGTCCTTTACGAATCCCCGAAGCGGATTCACGCAATGTTAAATGATTTGCAGGATGTGTTGGGGGACACCCGTAAAGTTGTGATCTGTCGGGAGCTGACGAAAAAGTTCGAAGAGGTGCTGACCGGAACCCCCTCTGACTTGCTGGAGCAGCTGGATGGGCGCACGCTAAAGGGTGAAATCGTTGTGTTGCTCGACCGCGGTGAGGTCGCAGATTTAAATGAGGATGACGTGAAAGAAGCACTTTTGTCAGCCATGCAAACAATGCGTGTGAAAGATGCAGCCACGGCCGTAGCAGGCGCCACAGGCATGGCGCGTCGTGATGTGTACCAATTGGCACTTGGCCTAAAGGATCAGGGATGAATACCAGACAATCACGTGGCCTTACGTCCTACCACGCGGGTCTCGCGGCAGAAGACATCGTTGCGCAAAGCTATGCACGCGCTGGGCACAGGGTCTTGGCAAAACGTTGGCGCGGATCGTGCGGGGAAATCGACCTTGTCTCGCAGGACGGTGAAGGCGTCATTTTCATCGAGGTGAAGAAAAGCCGTAGCCACGCGCAGGCGGCCACGCACCTAACACGCCGCCAAATGGATCGCATCTATGGCGCGGGTTCGGAATTTTTAGCGACCCAGCCACGCGGTCAGCTTACGGATGTGCGGTTTGACCTTGCCTTGGTGGATGAGGCGGGTCGCGTTGATGTGATCGAAAACGCATTTATGGCCGCCTGATCATTGCGCTTGGCGAGGGGCGGGTCCATGTAGGGGAGACCCTTTTAGATGGACCTCGCTATGAACGCTGTAAAACCTCTGACCGTTGCCTTTCAAATGGATCCTATCGACGCTGTCGATATCAATGCCGACAGCTCTTTCCGCCTTGCAGAAGAAGCACAGGCGCGTGGGCATAAACTGTTCTATTACACGCCCGATCAGCTGAGCTATCAGGAGGATCGCGTTCTCGCGCGTGGGCAAGATTTGGTTGTGCGCCGTGAGCAAGGTAATCACTTCACCGTTGGTGAAATGCGCGAGCAAGACCTCGCTGATGTCGATGTGATCTGGCTGCGCCAAGACCCGCCCTTTGATATGGGCTATATCACAACGACCCACATTCTGGATCGCGTCCATCCAGATACTTTGGTCGTGAATGACCCGTTCTGGGTGCGCAATTATCCGGAAAAGTTGCTCGTCCTCGACTTCCCCGACCTGACGCCCCCCACCGTAGTTGCACGCGATCTTGAAACCCTCAAAGCCTTCCGTGCCCGCCACGGTGATGTGATCCTCAAGCCGCTTTACGGCAATGGCGGGGCCGGCGTTTTCAAGCTGTCCAAGGGCGACAGCAACCTTGCCTCGCTGCATGAATTGTTCGCTGGAATTAACCGCGAGCCCTTGATTATGCAGAAGTTTTTGCCGGACGTAAGTGCCGGTGACAAACGCATCATTCTTGTGAACGGCGAACCAGTTGGCGCAATCAATCGCGTCCCTGCTAAGGGTGAAACCCGTTCAAACATGCATGTTGGCGGCCGCCCCGAAAAAATCGGCATGACCCAGCGCGACCTTGAAATTTGCGCCCGCATCGGCCCGCTTCTGCGTGAAAAAGGACAGGTCTTTGTCGGGATTGATGTGATCGGTGATTACCTGACCGAAATCAACGTGACATCGCCAACCGGAATTCAGGAACTCGAACGCTTTGATGACGTGAACATCGCTGCCAAGATTTGGGAGGCGATTGAGGCCAAACGCACATGAGTGCGCCCTCAATCCGGCTGCGTTTGCTGACGTTCGGAATGCGATGGGTCGTGAAACCAAAGTTAAAACGCACCGGAACCCCAGAAAAAGCAAATCGCAGCTTCGAACGCGCTGCACCATTATTGTTTAGTAAACCCAAAGGGTTGAAAGTCACCCAAGACGGCCCCTCAAGTCGCATAACCGTTGGAACACCCATCGCGGACCGTGCGATCCTGTTCCTGCATGGCGGTGCATTCGTGACGGGTTCTCAACGCAGCTATCGCGCGTTTGCTGGCCGATTGGCCAAGCGCACAAAGGCCGTCGTTTTTCTTGCTGACTATCCGGTGCTGCAGGACGCACCGTTTCCGGCAGCCCCAATTGCTGCACTCAAGGCATGGGATCATCTGATCGCGGCAGGCTGGAAGCCACATCAAATCGTGATTGCAGGGGATAGCGCAGGCGGAAATTTGGTTTTCGGATTGTTGTCGACCGTTCTGGCGCGAAACGAACGCCCCGCTGCGGTCCTCGCGTTCTCGCCTTGGACAGACCTAACTTTGTCGGGGGAAACGATCACAACGAACCGCGACAAGGATCCGCTTATCCCCGTGAGCCGGATGCAAGAAGCGGTCGATTTGTACTTAAACGGTGCGGATACAAAACACCCGCTCGCCAGCCCGCTTTTTGCAGACTTCAAGAACCCGCCACCGATCTTTATTCAAGTTGGTGCTGATGAAGTTTTGCGCAGTGATTCAGAACGAATGGCCGAAGCAACCGGTGGAGCGGTCGATATCTGGCCACACGTTCCGCACGTCTGGCAGATTTTTGATGGTCGCCTTCCAGAGGCCAACGCCGCGATGCGCAAAGCAGCGGCGTTTGTTCAAAGCTCTTTCGAAAGCGCCAAGCGATAACTCACGGCTTCAGCCACATGGGGTTTTCGCACATCATCGGACCCATCCAAATCCGCGATCGTTCGGGCAACCCGTAACACACGGTGATACCCCCGCGCACTCAGGCCGAAACGGTCTGCGACCCGCAGCAAAAGGTCCTTCCCCTCAGCGTCCGGCGATGCGACGTCCTCTAACGCGTGTCCCTCAAGGTCTGCGTTCACCCGCATATCTGTGCCCGCAAACCGCGCAGTCTGCACCCCCCGACCCATTGCGACACGCGCAGCGATTGCCGCAGAAGTTTCGCCAGATTGCGGGAGATCCAAGTCGGACAGCGCCACTGGTGGGACTTCAATGCGTAGATCGAAGCGGTCCATCAACGGGCCGGAAATGCGCGACATATATTCTTCGCCGCAAACAGGAACGCGGGCACATGCGCGATGAGGGTCCGCTAAATACCCGCATTTGCAGGGATTTGCGGCCGCGATTAACATGAAACGGCACGGATATCGAACATGTGCGTTCGCGCGTGCAACCACAACTTCACCCGATTCTACAGGTTGGCGCAGCGTTTCCAACACGGTGCGCGGGTATTCAGGAAACTCATCCATAAACAAAACGCCATTATGCGCGAGAGAGATTTCCCCCGGTTTCGCGCCACGCCCGCCACCGACAATCGCAGCCATAGATGCGGTATGATGTGGTTCGCGAAACGGGCGCGCGCGGTTAATGCCGCCTTCATTTAACAACCCGGCGAGGGAATGGATCATCGACGTTTCAAGCGCCTCCTCAGGTGTCAACGGCGGTAAGATGCCAGATAGACGTGCGGCCAACATGGATTTCCCTGACCCTGGAGAGCCGACCATCAGGACATGGTGGCGGCCTGTCGCTGCGATCTCTAGTGCGCGTTTGGCCTTTTCCTGTCCCTTAACATCACTGAAATCCCGCCCGCCTTGTCGCGGCGCGATCTCCCCCGGTTCAGCGGGTGAAAGCAGGGATTGGCCTGTGAAATGGCGCAAGGTTTCTGCGAGCGTTTTGGGTGCAAACACAGCTGCCGCGTCGACCCATGCGGCCTCGGGTCCACAAGAAGACGGGCAAAAAAGTGATTTACCTTCAGTGGCAGCGGCCATCGCTGCGGGCAGGGCGCCAAGAACAGGGATAAGCGTTCCATCCAATGAAAGTTCCCCCAAAGCGACGGTTTCCGCCAGCTTGTCACGGGGAATGACGTCGAGTGCTGCGAGCAATGCAAGCGCAATGGGCAAGTCAAAATGAGACCCGATCTTGGGCAGATCAGCGGGTGAAAGGTTCACAGTGATTTTCTTGGAGGGCAGTGCGATGGAAAGCGCGCTGAGGGCTGCGCGCACGCGGTCTCGTGCTTCAGAAACGGCCTTGTCGGGTAGGCCGACGATCGAAAATGCGGGCATTCCCGGGGATGTCGCGCACTGCACTTCGACCAGCCGCGCCTCGACACCTTCAAACGCGACCGTGTAGGCGCGTGCTACCATTTCAAACCCTTTCCCTGCCGTTAACGATCATTAACGGAAAGGTGGTTACCGAATGGTAAACGCTCCTGAGATAACGTCGCGGTCGTCTAGATCGGCCACGGTTCGGTCGGTAAATCGAGGTCGAACTTTGGCATGGTGGGATCGTTCTCCAATCCGTCTGCACGCCACTTCTGAAACGCGGGATCGGCAAGGTGCGCGGCAACGTAGGCCTTCGTCACAGGGCGCGTGTCGAATTTATAGGCGGCTAAACGCGCAGCCATTGGTGCAAAAATCGCGTCCGCAATACAGTATTCACCGCACAGCCAAGGCGTCGTCGAACCGGACGTCTTACGTGCGTTGGCCCAGATTGTTTCCAGCCGGTCCAGTTCCTTTTTGATCTCTGGCGGGGCGACAGCGCCGCTAAAAACGTGACGCAGGTTGACGGGCCAGTTGCTGCGCAGGCCGCCAAAACTGGAATGCATTTCCGCTGCAACTGTTCGCGCTATGGCGCGTGCGGTTGGGTCTGCGGGCCACATGTTCGCCTCGGGAAAACGCGATGCCAGCTCTTCCGCAATCGCGATGCTATCTGACACGACGACACCGTCAGGCGTGACCATTGTTGGCAATGTGCGTGCTGGTGGGATGTCTTTCAGAAATCGTGCGACGTCAGTTTCTTCTTGAGGGTGCACGATCTGGATGTCGAATTGTTCGGAAAGCCCGAACTTTTCAACCATCATGTAGGCCGCAATGGACCAGCTAAAATACAAACGATTTCCGAGGATTAATTGATATGCCATAGGGTGAAACTACGGTGGCGTTCGCCGCGCATGCAAATCGTAAATTGTGGCGTAAACGTTCACGGAACGTGATTGACCCTCGCGACACCGTAGGTCGGGCGGACTTGAATTTCGGTGATAGAATAATTGTCGATCCGATGGGAAAGGGCAGCATAGGGCGTGATATTTGCGGCGCGTTGCACCTGCGTCAGGATCGCGCCGAAGTGCGCGACTGCAATGATATCGCGGCGGGGGTTATCTGCGATGACCGCTGAAATCTCGCTTGATACGCGCTCCGCGGCGGCGTGCCAGCTTTCACCGTTTGGAGCGGCAACATCACCCGGGTTTTGCCAATACGTTCGAGAAAGATCAGGCCACTTCTCAGCAACTTCGGAAAAATGCAGCCCGTCCCAATCTCCAAAGTCAAATTCGCGCAGGCCCGTGCGATGGGGAAGGCGCATCCGGCGTCCTTGGATCGCTGTTGCTGTGTCCACACTGCGCGAAAGGTCAGAAGAAACCACAAGCGCATTTTTGGGTAATGCGGCCTCTAATCGCGCAATCTGTGCATCGTCAGACAGGTCTGCAGGGACATCGCGATGCCCGACAAATGTCTTTTCATGGGTTGGCGCATGGCGGACCCAATATATGACCGTCACGTTAACATGTCCTTATCCCCTTTGAGGATTTGCGGCAGCCCGGCAATTACATTCACAACCAAATCGGCCTGTGCTGCCAGCGATTGGTTCAGCCGTCCTTGCGCGTTGCGAAACTGCCTGGCGAGGGCGTTGTCGGGGACGATTCCATGGCCGACTTCGTTGGAAACGACGATGATTTGGGCGGGGCAAGCTGCAACGGCGGCCAAAAGCACATCAGCCGCCGCCGATGCGTCCTGTTTGGAAAGCAACACGTTGGTTAGCCAAAGGGTCGCACAATCCAGCAAAACTATTTCGCCTTCCGTCCGCCCCAAAATGGCATCTTCAATGTCTAAGGGGGCCTCAATCGTTAACCAATCGCTCCCACGTTGCGTTTGGTGCGCTGAGACTTTTGCCCTCATTTCATCATCAAATGCTTGGGCGGTCGCAATGTACACACGCTCTTTAGTGGATTGAAAACAAATACTTTCTGCGAAGGAAGATTTCCCCGAAGCGGCGCCACCTAAGACGAATGTGAATTGGGGCAAGGGCAAGGGGCGACCTTTCTATGATCCGAGGCGTTGCCCAATTCGTAAACAGAAGCCCGCCAAAAGCAAAGCGCCCGGATTGAACCGTAAGGGGGATGTCTGTCTCGTTCGCTCATTCGTGTCTGGCCACCGCCCGCGCTAACCCCTAGTCTTCGCACGTTAATGAGAGGGCGCACGCATGGCTGGCAAGAAAATTCTGTTGATAATTGGTGGCGGTATCGCGGCGTTTAAATCGCTCGACCTAATTCGTCGATTGCGTGAACGCGGACATTCGGTAACGCCGGTTTTGACAAAGGCTGCAACCGAATTTGTGACTCCACTCAGCGTGTCCGCCTTAGCGGGTGAAAAGGTATACCAAGATTTGTTTGATCTGAACGATGAGGCCGAAATGGGCCACATCGAGTTGAGCCGCGCCGCCGACTTGGTCGTCGTTGCGCCAGCGACGGCTGATTTAATGGCAAAGATGGCCGCTGGTTTGGCGAACGATCTTGCTTCAACCTTGCTGATGGCAACGGACAAACCTGTATTGATTGCGCCGTCCATGAATGTGCGCATGTGGGAACATGCTGCGACACAGCGGAACCTGAAGACCCTGTTGAAAGATGGTATTTTGACGTGTGGCCCCAATGAGGGGGGTATGGCCTGTGGTGAATTCGGTTTTGGCCGCATGGCGGAACCAATGGAGATTGTTGGCGCACTTGAAGCGGCAGTGAACGACGGCCCCCTAAAGGGGCGTCATATTTTGGTGACGTCCGGCCCAACACATGAACCGATTGACCCCGTGCGATACATCGCGAACCGCTCTTCTGGCGCACAAGGCGCTGCGATTGCGCGCGCGTTGCTCAGCCTTGGCGCAAAGGTGACATTCGTGACCGGCCCTGCGGATGTTGCGGCCCCGATGGGTGTTGACTTGGTTGATGTCCAAACGGCGGCCCAGATGCTTGAGGCGGTCAACTCGGCGCTACCCGCAGACGCGGCGATCTTTGCCGCCGCGGTCGCGGATTGGCGTATGGCGAACGCTGCTGATCAGAAAATAAAGAAAGATGGCAATGGGTTACCCGTTCTAGAGTTCGCTGAAAACCCAGACATTCTGGCCTCTGTGTGTGCTGGCAATAAAAAGCCCAAGCTTGTTGTTGGCTTTGCAGCTGAAACACAAAACGTCATCGAAAACGCGGCCGCGAAGCGTAAGCGCAAGGGCTGCGATTGGATTGTGGCGAACGATGTGTCGCCCAGCACAGGCATTATGGGCGGGTCCGAGAATGACATAACCCTGATCTCAAAAGATGGCGCCGAAGATTGGCCCCGCATGGGCAAAGATCAAGTGGCGCAGCGGCTGGCAGCGAAAATCGCTGAGGCATTGGGCTGATGGTGACGATCCGCTTTGAATGGCTTGACGGAGCGGACGAGACGCTCGGCCTTCCAGCATACGAAACCGATGGTGCGGCGGGGGCCGATTTGAAGGCGAATTTCGTTGACTGTCAGGGTGTTACGTTGAAACCGGGCGCGCGAACCTTGGTTCCGACGGGGCTGCGTTTGGCCATACCTGACGGATACGAAGTTCAGATCAGACCGCGTTCTGG
>DQCL01000232.1:16203-22933 GCA_003533975.1 Octadecabacter sp.
GTTCGAAATCACCCACGGCATGCGTATCGCGCAGATGGTCGTCGCGCCCGTGGTGCAGGGCGTGTTTGAGATCGGCACAGTCGATGAGACAGCGCGTGGCTCAGGCGGGTTCGGCTCAACCGGAACGACATAGGTGGTCACGCGATGATGATTGTTATCGGTCTCGCAGCGGCCCTATGGGGCATCGGATTGGCGATGAAACGTCCTCGATCCTACCGGTTTGCTATGATCGTGGTTTTGCTTGTTGGCGTGATCGTGCTGCACGTTACCCTGCCGGATGGTCACCCGATTAGGCGGGCCACGGGGCATGAGCCTGAAGTATGGATATTTGCCTTTGTTGCGGTAATGGTAATTTCTGGGTATTCAAAATTGCTTTCTATATTGCGCGCGCGCTCCGGTGTCGTGGCGAATGGCAGCACTCAAACGAACAGCGACGCAGGGCCGTTTTCCGACACCGAACTGACCCGATATGCACGTCATATCGTGCTGCGTGAAATTGGTGGGGCTGGGCAGAAGGCGCTGAAAGACGCCTCTGTTCTGGTCATCGGCGCGGGCGGCTTGGGGGCTCCGGCTTTGCAATATCTTGCTGCCGCCGGTGTTGGCACGATTGGGGTGATTGACGATGATGTCGTCGACAATTCCAACCTACAGCGGCAGGTCATTCATACTGAAGCGAACATCGGAATGGCAAAAGTGCAATCTGCTGCAAAGGGAATGCGCGCATTGAATGGCAATGTCACCGTAAAGCCCTATCAGCGCCGTTTGACGCGCGAGATCGCAGCGGATTTGGTTGCGGACTATGATCTCGTGCTCGACGGCACAGATAATTTCGACACGCGCTACTTGGTGAATGAAGTTTGCATAAAGGCGCAAACGCCGCTGATCTCAGCAGCGTTGACCCAGTGGGAGGGGCAGATCAGCGAATACGCCCCGCATGATGGAACGCCTTGTTATCAATGTGTTTTCCCCGAACGTCCTGACCCATCATTGGTGCCAAGTTGCGCCGAGGGTGGCGTGCTAGGCCCACTGCCCGGTGTGTTGGGGGCGATGATGGCAGTCGAAGCCGTCAAAACCCTGACAGGTGCGGGCGAGGGGTTGCGCGGGCGGTTGCTGATTTATGATGCACTTTACGCCGAAACGCGCATCATCGCGATTAAACCACGACCGGATTGCTTGATTTGCGGCTAACGCTTGCCACCAAAGATTGCTGCGCCATACTCTAGAAAATCCAACCTAAGGAAGACTGCCATGAAGACTCATATGATCGCTATAACCACCGCCGCCCTTTTTGCCACCACTGCGCTGGCAGACGGACACCTGCCCAATTTGGAAGGCCGCGAGATCGTCATCGTGACAGAAAACGCTTATCCGCCGCTTCAGTTTATTGACGGTAACGGCAACGCAGTGGGTTGGGAATACGACGCAATGGCAGAAGTCGCCGAGCGCCTGAATGCGACCATCGCTTACGAAAACATCAGCTGGGACGCGATGATCCCTGCGGTGTCTGAAGGCCAGTTCGACATGGGTATGACCGGCATCACCATCCGCGAAGATCGCGCCGAGATCGTAGATTTTTCAGATACTTACATGACATCAGAAATGGTCATGCTGGTGCGTGGCGACGAAGAACGCTTTATGGATGCCGCAAGCTTCGCTGCAGATGACGACCTGCTTGTCGCCGCACAGCCGGGCACCACCCCGTTTTACGTTGCCGTGTATGACGTGCTTGATGCCGACGAAGCTAACCCGCGCATTCAGCTGTTTGAAACATTCGGCGCTGGCGTCGCGGCGCTGCGCAATGGCGACGTGGACCTTGTGTTAACAGATGGCACCGCTGCCAACGGTTATGTCGAAGCCTCCGATGGCGGCCTCAAGATTGTAGGCGAAAAACTCGGCACCGAAGACTTCGGTTTCATCTTCCCGCAAGGCTCCGACCTTGTTGAACCGATCAACGCCGCGATTGCGGATATGCAGGCGGACGGCACGATTGAAACGCTGAATGTGCGTTGGTTCTTGGACTACAAACTCGGCGAGTAAAACCGCGTGATAACACCCCAGCAAGATCGGGATTTCCCGTATTGGCTGCTCATCGTTTTGGCGGTGGGCGGCTATTTATTTTGGCAGGTGGTCGCGGACGACCTCTATTCGAACGTTCTAAGAACCCTGTCGAAGGGTATAAAAATAACGCTATTCGTCACGTTCGTAGGGTTCGCTTTGGCCGCAAGCATCGGCCTTGGCCTCGCGCTGATGTCCATGTCGCGCTGGGTCGTCGTGCGCCAGATTGCGCGGTTGTATATTGAGATCGTGCGCGGCGTGCCGATCATCGTTCTCCTTCTTTATGTGGCATTTGTTTTGGCGCCGCTGCTCGTGGCGGGCTTCAACTGGGTCATCGAAGGGCTGGGGCTAGACCCCATCCGCAACCGTGACTTCAGTATGCTTTGGCGTGCAGTTATCGCGCTGACAATCGGCTATTCTGCCTTCATCGCGGAAGTCTTCCGCGCAGGGCTCCAAAGCGTCGAGAAAGGGCAAATCGAAGCAGCAGAGGCCCTTGGTCTTGGCAAATGGCACCGCTTTCGCCACATCGTATTCCCTCAGGCCTTTCGCCGCATCCTCCCCCCCTTAGGCAATGATTTCATCGCGATGGTGAAAGATAGCTCACTGGTGTCGGTGTTGGGCGTGTTGGACGTGACGCAGGCCGGTAAAATCACGGCGGCCGGCAATTTCCGCTATTTCGAAACATATAACATCGTCGCGCTGATCTATCTGACGATGACCATTGGCCTAAGCCTCGCTTTGCGCCGCCTTGAACGACATCTGCGGCAGAAAACGCCAGGTGGTTAACTTGGCTGTGGCGCGTCGCGCTGCGGCTGCTTAGGTTGCCGACAAAGGAGACTTTCATGACAAATCCGTTGCGCGCCCCGTGGGACACGCCGTTCGAACTGCCGCCATTCGATCTGATCGAGGACGCCCATTTTGCCCCCGCCCTTGAAGATGCCTTGGAAGAGGCGCGCGCCGCAATCGCCGCAATCTGTGATGGTTCTGAACCGACATTCGCCAACACAATCGAAGCACTATCGCTCGCCGATGCGCCGCTTGAAAAGGTGCTGTCGCCGTTCTTCGCCCTCGCGGGGGCAGACAGCAACGAGGCGCGCGAAGGGCTGATGCGGGACTTCTCACCAATGCTCTCAGCGTACTCTTCAGAAATCACAGCGAACGCAGACCTGTTCGCACGTATCGAAAAACTGTGGGAAGCGCGCGAAAGCCTTGATCTGAATGACGAACAACAACGTGTCCTGATGCTGGTCCACCGCAACTTCGTGCGGTCCGGCGCGGAATTGACAGGCTATGCTGCGGACCGCCTCGCCGAGGTAAAACAACGCCTTAGCGTGCTCGGAACCCAGTTCACACAAAACCTTCTGACCGATGAACGTAGCTGGTTCATGCCGCTTGATGACATGGCTGGCCTGCCTGATTTTGTGGTTCAGGCAGCAACCGCCGCAGGCGAGGACAAGGATGTAGGCGGCCCTGTCGTAACCCTGTCCCGTTCCTTGATCGTCCCGTTCCTACAGTTCTCCTCACGGCGCGACCTACGCGAGAAAGCCTACGAAGCATGGACCTCGCGTGGCGCAAACGGCGGTGAAACCGACAACCGCGCATTGACCGCTGAGATCCTAGCGCTACGTGCCGAGCGTGCGAACCTGCTCGGGTACGACAGCTTTGCTGACTACAAACTCGAAACCGAAATGGCCAAAACACCCGACGCTGTGCGCGCGCTTTTGATGCAAGTCTGGGAACCTGCCAAATCCGCCGCCGAAGCGGACGCGCAAGTCTTGCAAGCCACAATGCACACCGACGGTGAAACCGGCCCGCTTGAACCGTGGGACTGGCGCTATTACAGCGAAAAGCGCCGCGCGGCTGAGCATGATCTGAACGAAGCGGAACTCAAACCCTACCTGCAATTGGACCGCATGATCGAGGCAGCATTCGACTGTTCCAACAGGCTTTTCGGCCTAGAGTTCGCGCCCATCGACGCGCCGCTGTATCACGAAGACTGCCGCGCTTGGGACGTCACGCGCAACGGCAAACACGTGGCGGTCTTCATCGGAGACTACTTCGCACGCGGCTCCAAACGCTCCGGTGCTTGGTGTTCTGCAATGCGTTCACAACAAAAACTCGCGGGCGACATCCGCCCCCATGTGATCAACGTGTGCAACTTCGCCAAACCGCCCAAAGACGCGCCCGCGTTGTTGTCATATGACGATGCCCGCACCCTGTTTCACGAGTTCGGCCATGCATTACACCAGATGCTGTCGGATGTGACGTACGAGCTCATCTCAGGAACCTCCGTGGCACGCGACTTCGTCGAACTGCCCAGCCAGCTCTATGAACACTGGCTCGAAGTCCCTGAAGTCTTGGAGAAATTCGCCATCCACGCCGAAACAAATGAGCCTATGCCACGCGATCTGCTTGACCGGATGCTCGGCGCTGCAACCTACGACATGGGCTTTTCCACGGTCGAATATGTCGCCTCCGCGATGGTCGATCTGGCCTTTCATGAATCCGAGGATGCGCCCGCCGATCCGATGCAAAAACAGGCCGAAATCCTCGAAGACCTCGGACTGCCTCACGCGATCCGTATGCGCCACGCCACGCCGCATTTTGCCCATGTGTTCTCTGGCGACGGGTATTCAAGCGGATATTACAGCTACATGTGGTCCGAAGTCATGGACGCGGATGCGTTCCAAGCGTTTGAGGACAATGGCGGCCCGTTCGACCCTGACATGGCGAAAAAACTGGAAACGCACATCCTGTCCGCAGGTGGATCAGAAGACGCCGCCGTGCTTTACCAAAAATTCAGGGGGTCCATGCCGGACGCAACGGCACTGCTAAAAGGGCGCGGTTTGGCCAGCTAAGACGCGCCTTTTTGTTTCTTTGGCTCTTAAATACTCTGCCCCGCAGGGCCGTTTGCCTAGTCGCGCAACTCATCCGTTGCGACGCCAAACAGCGCGGTTTTCAGGGCCCAACCACGGTATCCGTTCGCCCGCAGGCGGCACCAGTCCACGCTGCATTCGCCAAGGTCGGCAATCACGCCAAGCTCCAACATGGCAACCTCGGCCGCGTCCGGTACGGGCTGCCCGCGCAGGGCCAATAAGTCCCGATCAACAATGACGGTGCGGTTGCCCGAAAGCAGGGAATAATGAACCCATCCGCCCATGCCTTCGCGGTCAACAACGCGGCGCCAATGGCCGTATTCGCCAACAACGCGCAGCGGCATGTCGCGACGCTGGAATACCCAGTCGATTCGGTGAGACAGCGAAGGACCACGGCGCACATTGGCTTCGTGCGCCTTCAGCGACACAAAACGCGGCATCGGCAAGTTTGTTACCGGTCCGCGTTCGCCCTGAACGGCGGTAATCGGCGTGGCCACATCGCCAGTGGCTTCTTGTGCAACCACTGGCGCGCCAAACGCCACAGCGATCGCCAGACAAACTGTACGTCCTAAAATCATAATCTCTGCTCTCGACAGGCCTTAAATGTTCATGGTGGTTCTTGTGCCACCGGACCTTTGAGGGCAACTTGGCAATAACCGCCCCGTAGGGCAAGCAAAGGGACACAAACATGCCAAGCAAACGTCTAAGTGTTACCGTCACGCGACGGTTGCCGGATGCGGTCGAAACGCGGATGCGGGAATTGTTCGATGTAACCCTGCGCGAGGATGACACCCCGATGACCGCCGCAGAACTGATTGCAGCAATGCAAACCAGTGATGTTCTGGTTCCGACCGTCACGGATGAGATCAATGCAAAGGTTCTAGGGCAAGCAGGTGATCGGCTGAAACTCATCGCGAACTATGGCGCGGGGGTGGACAATGTTGATGTGCAAACCGCACGCCAACGCGGGATTTTGGTATCCAACACACCGGGCGTCGTTACGGAAGACACCGCTGACATGACGATGGCGCTGATTTTGGCCGTCACGCGCCGCATCCCCGAAGGCCTCGCGCTGATGCAATCTGGCGATTGGGACGGCTGGGCGCCCACTGCGATGATAGGCGGGCGCATTGCGGGCCGCCGCCTTGGTATTTTGGGCATGGGGCGGATCGGGCAAGCCGTCGCCAAACGTGCCCGCGCGTTCGGCATGCAAATCCATTACAACAACCGCCGTCGCCTGCGCCCCGAGGTCGAGGACGATCTGGACGCAACATGGTGGGACAGCCTGGATCAGATGGTCGCCCGCATGGATATCATTTCAATCAACTGCCCGCACACGCCCGCGACGTTCCACCTTATGAATGCCCGCCGTTTAAAACTGATGAAACCGGACGCAGTAATCGTGAACACAGCCCGCGGCGAGGTGATCGACGAAAATGCCCTAACGCGCATGTTACGTGCCGGTGACATCGCGGGTGCTGGGCTGGACGTTTACGAAAACGGCACGGACGTAAACCCGCGCCTACGCGAACTTAAAAATGTTGTGCTGCTTCCTCACATGGGGTCTGCCACGCTTGAAGGACGGGTTGAGATGGGCGAGAAAGTCTTGCTGAATATCAAAACATTCGACGACGGCCACCGACCGCCTGATCTTGTCGTTCCGGCGATGCTGTAATCTAACGCGGCCAGCTTTTCACGATCTTCCCGGCGCGGCGCTCAACCTTCATCAACGCGATGTAGTGCTCCATAGCGTGCCGCAGCCCGAACTCTTTGTCACGGGATGCATGACCTCGGTGTTT
>DQCL01000040.1 GCA_003533975.1 Octadecabacter sp.
TGCATGGCGATTTCGGTTGCGGTTCCAGTTGGTGAAGAAACTGCCGACAAGCTGATTGAAGAACTGATCCCACGCATCGATAAATTGCGCGTCGGTCCCTACACATCCGGTGACGACGTGGACTATGGCCCTGTCGTAACAGCCGCTGCAAAAGAGAACATTCTTAGAATGGTAGAGGGCGGCGTTGAAGCTGGCGCTGAGCTTGTTGTTGATGGTCGTAACTTTAATCTTCAGGGCTACGAGGATGGTTTCTTCGTTGGTCCGCACCTGTTTGACCGCGTGACACCTGACATGGAAATCTACCAAAAAGAGATCTTCGGACCTGTTCTGTCCTGTGTACGTGCCGGATCATACGAAGAGGCACTTGGCCTCGCGATGGATCATGAAATGGGTAACGGCACCGCGATCTTTACACGCGACGGTGACGCAGCACGCAACTTTGCCAGCCGCGTAAATGTCGGCATGATCGGTGTGAACGTGCCAATCCCAGTGCCGCTCGCCTATCACACATTTGGTGGCTGGAAGAAGTCAGCCTTCGGCGATCTGAACCAGCACGGCCCAGACGCATTCAAGTTCTACACGCGCACCAAAACGGTCACATCCCGTTGGCCTTCGGGCATTAAAGAAGGTGGCGAGTTCAACTTTAAAGCTATGGATTAACTCTAAAAATTGACCTTGTGGTCAAACATGTGCCCTATTTAAGAATACTCTTGGATGGGGCACATGGTTATGCCAGTGGATTAAATCTCCACAGTCCCGATACTGGTTTACATCCGGTACTACGGGCATATGAACCGCCAGAAATCATGGATGCTCTGACGCGGTTTACTGCCGAAGGCGCGCATCTTGCTGGGCAAATCTATTTCTTCGGTTTCAGCAAAATCTCTCGCTATGAATTTGATTACCCACTCTTTTTCAAATTCATGGCTACCCACGGCCTGATATTGTCGTCCATATGGTGGCGCTTGCCTAAGCGTTTGCAACCATCGTTAGAACGTTCCGCGTTTGTTGAAACTTTCTCAACAGGTCTTGCGTGGCTTTAACTGCTCTCCAATACTTGGAGGCATTAACTTTGGAAGGATTAGTATATGATCACTCGACGCGATTTTCTTCGCCGTAGCGCTGCGACACTCGCAGCGTTGCCCGTTTTAGCAACAACAGCCCGTGCACAAACGATGCATACCGTCACCATTAAGAACATGTCATTTAGCCCTGCGAACCTTACGATTTCTGCAGGTGATACAGTGACTTGGATCAACGAAGACCGCCCGCGCCACAGCGCTTGGGATGACAGCGGCAATGCGTTTGATACCGGACTTCTAGGCAATGGGGACTCTGCGAGCGTAACTTTCAACACTGCGGGATCGTTCAATTACCGGTGTCGCCCACACGCCGGTATGCGCGGAACGATCACCGTTTCATAATGCGCGGTTTCACGCAGGCGTGAATCCGACTGGCTTGATCCCAGTGCCTATCCGTGTGATTAAAATCCAAACAACGGATGGGCACATCATGCAAACCAAACGTACATTCATTCTCGGCGCTGCGGCTACACTGGCAACACCTATGCTGACGCGCGCCCAAGAAGCGCCCGATCGCAATGCGTCTTCCTTCGTAACGCAAAAATGGCAGGATCATTTCCAGTCACTCGGGAACGGTGCAATTCTTGCTGACATCACGTCTCGTGCGCTGCATTACTGGGCGCCCGATGGCAGCTACCGTTTGTATCCATCTTCTGTTCCAATGACCGAAGCCTTAACGCGTCGTGGCTATAGCCAGATCGTGCGCAAGCGTGTTGGTCCAACGTGGACACCAACAGCGGCCATGCGTCAACGTGATCCGTCCCTGCCCCAAATGATGGACGCAGGCCCGGGGAACCCATTGGGCACGCACGCGATGTACCTTGATTGGCCCGCTTACCTGATCCACGGCACACACGACACGCGCAAGATTGGACGTCAAAGTTCATCCGGCTGCATTGGCTTGTACAACGATCACATCGCTGAGTTATTCTCAGTTGTGCAGGTCGGCACCCAAGTTCGTCTTCTCTAACAACGTGCTGTCGCGCTATTCTGCGGCGACTGCCTTTTTCGGTTTCAGCATCTCCTTGAGATACTGACCCGTATAGGATTCCGCGACTTCAGCGATCTGTTCAGGCGTACCTGTGGCCACAACTTTACCGCCTTTGTCGCCACCCTCAGGGCCAATGTCGATCACGTGATCAGCCGTTTTCACAACGTCCAAATTATGTTCAATCACGATGACAGAATTGCCCAGCTCAACCAACTCATGAAGCACCTCTAGCAATTTTCGAACATCTTCGAAGTGCAAACCCGTGGTTGGCTCGTCCAAAATGTACAATGTGCGACCTGTGGACCGTTTTGCCAGTTCTTTGGACAACTTCACCCGCTGCGCTTCACCGCCCGACAATGTCGTCGCCTGTTGCCCGACTTTGATATAGCCGAGGCCCACGCGCATCAACGCATCCATCTTATCACGAATGCTGGGAACCGCCTTGAAGAACTGCTGCGCCTCCTCGACGTTCATATCCAAAACGTCGGCGATAGACTTGCCCTTAAACTTGATTTCAAGCGTCTCGCGGTTGTAGCGCTTGCCCTTACAGGTTTCGCATTCCACATAGACGTCCGGCAGGAAGTGCATCTCAATCTTGATGACACCGTCCCCTTGGCACGCCTCACAGCGCCCCCCCTTCACGTTGAAACTGAACCGCCCGGGTTTATACCCACGCGCCTTAGCTTCTGGCAGGCCAGCGAACCAATCGCGGATCGGGGTGAACGCGCCAGTGTAGGTCGCAGGATTGGACCGCGGTGTGCGCCCGATGGGGCGTTGGTC
>DQCL01000248.1 GCA_003533975.1 Octadecabacter sp.
GTTGTGAACGTCGCATTTTCGAGGTTTTCCGCACCCAACTGTTCAATCAGCTCGTCAGACAACATGCCGTCCGCGCCGATGAAGTTTGTGAACGCGCCAGTTTCCAGAGCGTTGCGCATCAATGTGATGCCGCCGGAACCGTAGTAAGAGAACAACGCGACGTTTTCAGATGTTGCACCGATGGTCGCAACTTCAGCGCGATAAGACGCTTTGTTCGGCTCGTGTGCTTCGTTGGCTGTGATCGTGCCGCCCATTTCCACAAACGCTGTTGCGAAGACTTCAGAAATCGCTGCGTTGTAGTCGTCGTTGGAATAGGAAACAGCGATGTCTGTGATGCCGTTTGCCATTGCCAATTCAGCCAATGCAACGCCCTGATAGGCGTCAGATGCCGTTGTGCGGAACACGAGATCTGTGCCGTCTTCCATTTCAGTGATCGCAGGCGAAGATGCCGATACGGACAGCGTCAGAACGCCGGCTGGAATGGAGACTGATTCAGCCTGCGCGATTGTGCCACCAGAACAAACTGGGCCAACGATTGCGGATACGCCGTTTACGTTGATCAGCTTGGTGACAGCATCGACAGCCGCAACTGGATCACATGCAGAGTCGGCGCGGATTACTGTGAATTCTTCGCCACCAGCGAACATGCCGCCTTGGTCGTTGATGTTCTGAGCGGCCAGATCAACAGCCGCCGCCATTGGCGCAACCAGATCAGGGATCGGGCCTGTCATGCCCATCGGGTTACCGATGGTAACTTCTGCATATGCTGTTGATGCCAGCAATGCAGCTGTCGTCGCGATAAAAGTCTTTTTCATTTGGTCTCTCCCGTTGATTCCGCAATCTTTTTGTTGGCCTTTGGTGATGCGGGTCTCACCTCAGGTAGTATCCCTCCAGGATAACGTTGGAGGATGACTTGCATCAATATGCCAATCAGCATCATGCGCAAGAACCCTGCCCGTGATACAAGTAGTGATGTATCAAGTGACGTGAAGATATTCGATATCAAATCAATTGAACCGGTAATGACAAGCTCAGACGCGGACCAGATGGTCCAGATCATGAACGCACCAAGAATAGCACCACGGTTGTTACCAGAGCCACCAAGGATCAGCATTACCCAGGTCAGAAACGTGACCTTTGCAGGGTCAAAGGTGTTTGTAGGTTCAATCAGGCGCAGGTGTTGTGCAAACAACGCCCCTGCTAGGCCCATGATTGCAGCACCGATTACAAACGCCTCGATACGGCGGCGTGTAACGTCTTTGCCCGACGCGCGTGCTGCGGGTTCGTTTTCACGGATCGCTGTCATCATGCGGCCCCAAGGTGCCGTACGTGCGCGTTCCAGCATGCGGTAGATGATATACATGATCAAAAGGATCGTTGCCGCAAACAGTGGCTGCCAGTACCAGTTTGGCAGCGTGTCAAAGAAGGCTTCCCAGTTCTCAGGTGTTCCGAACCAGCTCATGGGCCAGCTTGTGTAAAAACGCTCTTCGCTGAAATGTTCCCAAGCGCGTGGGATCTTGTTGATGCCGCGTGGACCGTTGGTGATTTGGCCTTCGTTCTTCAGGATCAGTTTGATGATTTCGGCGATGCCGATGGTGGCGATGGCCAGATAGTCCGCCCTGAGCCTGATACAGATCAGACCGATAAAGCCCGCAACAATTGCAGACATAACCATACCGACGAACATGCCAATCGGCAGCGGCAGGCCAAAGCCCCCAAGGTGGAACGTTGATTCAGCCGTGGTTAGTAGCGCGTANNGTAACGTCGATTCAGCCGTGGTCAGCAGCGCGTAGGTATAGGCACCCACAGCTGCAAAGCCGACGATACCGACGTTGAAAAGGCCTGCGAACCCCCACTGGACGTTTAGCCCAAGGGCGAAGATCGCGTAGATGCCGCCAACTGTCAGGAGCGACAGAAAATAGAGGAAATATCCAACATAAGCTTCCATTAGAAAGACCTCCCCTTGAACAGACCTTGCGGACGCACGATCAGCATGACGACCATGATTGCGAAAGCCACGCCGGTTTTATAGCCCGGTGACAGAAGCGGCGCATCGCCGATCCACGGATAAGCGCTGAGTTCTTCGGCAAGACCAATGATCAACCCGCCAGCTACCGCGCCGTAAGGTTTACCGATCCCGCCCAAGATAGCGGCGGCGAACATAGGCAGCAGCATTCTAAAGCCCATCGTGGTCTCAAGCATTTGGGTGTCCATCACAAGGAACACACCCGCAGCCGTGGCGCAGATACCGCCAACGACCCATGTGGCGTTGATGACTTTATCGACGTTGATTCCTGTTACATGGGCCAAGTCAGGGCTGTCAGATACCGCGCGCATAGCCTTGCCGATGCGTGTGCGGTTCAGCAAATACCCGAGTGCGACAACGAGAACGATTGTACCAGCAAAGATGAATAAGTGCTTGTTTGGCATAAGGATTTGCAGCCCCAGCCCATCCGTGAAGTCGCGCAAGGCTGCATTTGGCTTCGCGATACCGCGTACAAAAGTAATCTGGTTTGGCCCCCAAATCACCTGCACCGCCGAACGGATAATCAGCATCATACCAAAGGATGCCATAACGGCCTTGATGGTGTCTTCTTTACGGAACGGTTTGTAGAAAAAGCGGTCTGTCGCAAGGAATAGGATAATCACCATGAACGCGGCGGGCACCATTGCGACCAATGGATGGAGCGTGAGCCCCGCATAAGCCGCAATCGCCATGACCGTCCACGTCAAATAGGCGCCAGACATCATGATTTCGCCGTGGGCGAAGTTCGCAAAACGCAAAATGCCGAACGTCAGCGTAATGCCAATCGCGCCGAGCGCGTAGATACAACCGAGCACAAGGCCGGGGATGAAGTAGTAGTTAACGAATTCCCACATATCAGTGACCCCCGCCCAAGAACATGCGTGCGATTTCAGGGTCAGCTGCAAGCCCTGCCCCCGTCCCTGTGTGACGGTTCGCACCATCCACCAGCACATAACCACGATCAGATACACCAAGCGCTTGCTTGGCGTTTTGTTCAACAATCAGGATCGGCACACCTGTTTCCTTGATCTTTTGAATGGTTCCGAAAATCTCACCGCGATATTTGGGCGACAGACCAGCGGTTGGTTCATCCAGCAGCAAAATCTTGGCATCCACCATCAGCGCCTTGGCCATCGCGACCATCTGGCGTTGACCACCAGACAATGATCCTGCCGCCTGATTGCGCTTTTCCGCCAGGTCGGGGAACAGCGCGTACATGTCTTCCAGACGCTCTTCGACGCCGGTTGGCCGCGTCCACGCGCCCATCTCAAGGTTTTCTTTCACGCTGAGGTTTACAAACACGTTGTTGGTTTGCGGCACATAAGAAATGCCCTTTTCGATAACCTTTTGTGCGGGCGTGTCGGTGATATTTTCGCCGTTCAGCTCAACCGTGCCCTCTGTGATGGTCAACAAACCAAGCACCGATTTCATCGCGGTGGATTTACCAGCGCCGTTCGGGCCGATGATCGCGACGATCTCGTTCGGGTTCACGAAAATGGACAGGTCATGGAGGATCTCTGTTTGGCCGTAGCCAGCTTTGAGGTTGTTCAGGGACAGGACTGGCCCGATTGCAGCATCATTCATGCGACTTCTCCGCCGAAATAGGCGTCGATGACGCGCTCGTCGTTGCGCACTTCGTCCATGGTGCCTTCCATCAAAACTTGGCCCTCTGCCAGCACGACGACCTTGCCGCACAAACGCGCAATCATGTCCATGTCGTGTTCAATAATACAGAACGTGTAACCGCGTTCTTCGTTCAGTTGTTCAATCATTTCAGCGACTTTGCGCATCAAGGTGGGGTTCACCCCTGCCCCTGGCTCATCCAGCAGCACGACCTTGGAATCGTTCATCATCGTGCGGCCGATTTCGAGGAGCTTTTTCTGGCCACCGGACAGGTTGCCTGCCAGTTCTTCACCGAGATGGGTCAATCCGAGGAACTCAAGCGTGTCACGTGCGAGTTCGATCACCTCGGCTTCGCGCTTTTTGACCCGCCTATGAGCGAACCAGCTGGACCAGATGCTTTCGCCGGTCTGATCCGGTGCGGCGACCATCAGGTTTTCCAGCGAGGTCATACGCGCATATTCGTGTGACAGCTGGAACGTGCGCATCAGGCCTTTGTGGTACAACACATCTGTGCGCTGGCCGGTGATGTCTTCGCCCAAAAGCGTGATTTTACCAGATGATGGCGGCAGTTCTCCGGCGATCATATTGAATGTTGTGGTTTTGCCGGCTCCGTTGGGGCCGATCAGCCCGACAATTGCGCCTTTGTTGACGTGGAAATCCACGCCACGCACCGCGTGCAAACCACCGAAATTCTTTGCCAACCCAGCTACGCTGAGGACAACCTCACTTGCAGACATCCGCACCCTTTCCCAAAGTCGCGTTTGCTTTGATCAATGGGACAGATGTGCAAATGCATACCATGCTTGTCCCTCAAAGCGGCTAGGAAGTTGCTAACCTGCGAAAATATGGTTGTCCACGGGGAACTGAAGTCGGTTCGACTGCGTTGCCTTGCGTTAGAACGCAAAACGGCGCCCTGAATAGGACGCCGCTTGCAGTTTTGAGCGGAGACTAGTGCAGATCGAAGCGATCAAGTTCCATCACTTTGACCCATGCCGCCACGAAATCCGTGACGAACTTATCGCCAGCATCGGCGCTTGCGTAGACTTCGGACAATGCCCGCAAGATCGAGTTGGAGCCAAAGACCAGATCAACCGTCGTTGCCGTCCATTTTACGTCGCCACCATTGCGCGGTCGGCCTTCCATGACATCGCCATTTTCAGTCCAGACCGTGCCCATATCGAGCAAGTTGGTGAAGAACGACTGATCCAGCGTGCCAACGTTGTCGGTTAAAACACCGTGCTTTGAGCCAGACGTGTTGGCCCCGATGACCCGCAAACCACCAACCAGTACTGTCATTTCTGGCGCTGTAAGCGTGAGCAGCTGCGCACGGTCAATCAAGTGTTCAGCAGCCGAGCGCGTTGAGCCTGGCTTGATGAAGTTGCGGAAACCGTCTGCCTTTGGCTCAAGCCAAGCGTAGCTTTCCACGTCTGTGTCTTCTTGGCTGGCATCCGTGCGGCCCGCATTGAACGGCACGGTGATGGTCTTGCCAGCAGCCTTTGCTGCCATCTCAACACCAACGGACCCTGCCAGAACAATCGTGTCGGCCAAGGAAACAGGCTTGCCGAATGCAGAGCGGATGTTTTCCAGTTTCGCAAGGACAGTTGCCAGCGCCTTTGGGTCGTTTACGTCCCAATCTTTAGCGGGGTTCAAGCGAACGCGCGCGCCGTTGGCACCGCCACGCTTGTCTGACCCACGAAAGGACGCCGCAGATGCCCATGCCGTGGACACCATTTCAGCCGCGCTCAGGCCTGAGGCCGCGATTGCAGCTTTCAACGCATCCACATCAGCGCCGGAAATCAGCGCGTGATCTACGGCAGGCACAGGGTCCTGCCAACTTTCAGCCGTTGCCGGAACGTATTTACCAAGGCCAAGCTCATACGGTCCCATGTCGCGGTGTGTTAGCTTGTACCATGCCTTCGCGAACGCCTTAGCGAATTTGTCAGGGTTGGCATGGAAATCACGGCTGATTTTTTCATAGGCCGGGTCCATGCGCAGAGACATGTCAGCCGTTGTCATCATCAGCGGCACAGAGCCGTTGCCGTCAACCTGTGGCGCCTGATGTGCGCCTTCGGTTTTGGGTGTCCACTGGTTTGCGCCAGCGGGGGATTTCGTAAGTTCCCATTCGTAGTCGAACAGAACATCAAAGAACGACATGTCCCATGTGGTCGGCGTGGGCGTCCACGGGCCTTCAATACCGGATGTGATTGTATCAACGCCCTTGCCGGACCCGAACGAGCTGGTCCAACCAAGACCCATTTCGATCAGCGTCGCGGCCTCAGGTTCAGCGCCGACATGTGCATCAGGATCAGCGGCACCGTGTGCTTTGCCGAACGTGTGCCCCCCCGCAACAAGCGCGACTGTCTCTTCGTCGTTCATCGCCATCTTAGCGAACGTTTCGCGCACGTCATTGGCGGATAGTAACGGGTCGGGATTGCCCATCGGCCCTTCAGGGTTCACGTAAATAAGGCCCATTTGTACGGCACCCAATTCACCAATCAGCTCGCGATTGTCTTGCTTGTAGCGCTCTGCGTCATCGCCGAGCCATTCGGTTTCAGGACCCCAGTAGATATCTTCTTCGGGTTCCCAAATATCGGCGCGACCGCCTGCAAACCCGTAGGTTTCAAAGCCCATGCTTTCCAGTGCAACGTTGCCTGTCAGGATCATAAGGTCAGCCCAGCTAAGGGCCGCGCCGTACTTGGCTTTGATTGGCCACAGCAAACGACGGGCTTTGTCGAGGTTGCCGTTATCCGGCCATGAGTTCAGTGGCGCAAACCGCTGGCTGCCGGACCCTGCCCCGCCGCGGCCATCGCCAACACGGTATGTCCCCGCTGAGTGCCACGCCATGCGGATAAAAAACGGACCGTAATGGCCGTAGTCAGCCGGCCACCAGTCTTGGCTGTCCGTCATCAAGGCTGTGAGGTCTGCAATAACAGCATCCAGATCGAGCGTCTTGAAGGCTTCAGCATAATCAAACGCGCCGCCCATCGGATTGCTCTGGGCGTCATTTTGATGAAGGGGCTTCAAGTTCAAAGAATTCGGCCACCACCCATTGTTGGCGATAGATCCAGTTTCCTGCGAGCTGCCGTGGTCAAACGGGCAGTTGCCGCCTGTATCTTTTGGTGAACCGTCCATTGGGGAATCTCCTATTGCTGAATTTAGAATAACTCTAACAGCAACCACGATTAGTTTAAGTGGTATTTTCTGATCGGATGGATAAGTTGGACTTATGATAAACCTGACCCTAAAGCAGCTTCGATATTTTGAGGCCTTGATCCAGCATAAACACTTCGGCCATGCGGCTGACGCGAGTGGTATTTCGCAACCTGCCTTGTCCATGCAGATCAAGGAGTTGGAGGAAAGCCTTGGGGTGCCGCTGTTTGAACGCGCGGCCCGCCAAGTGCGCCTGACGCGGTTTGGCGAAGACCTTGCGCCGCGGGTGCGCGATATTTTGCGCAATGTCGGTGAGGTTGAGGATATGGCGCGTCTCGCGCAGCACACAATGTCAGGGCGGTTGCGCATTGGCGTGATCCCAACGATTGCGCCCTACCTTTTGCCGTCGTTTATTGGCCACCTGAAGGACGAACACCCGACGCTTGATGTCCATATCCGTGAGACGCTGACACCACGCCTGATCGCTGAGCTTTCGGAGGGGAAGATCGACACCGCCATCGTTGCCCTGCCCGTGTCTGAACCCGCGTTCGAAGAGGTGACAATCTTTGAGGAAGACTTTGTTCTTGTGCGACCCGAAACCGATGCCACACGCCCGGTGCCGAGCGCCGCAGACTTGCAGCTCATGAAGCTTCTTCTGCTTGAAGAAGGGCATTGCTTTCGCGATCAGGCGCTATCGTTTTGCAATATCCGCTCGGCCTTGCCGCGCGACGGTTTGGATGGTTCGTCCCTTACGACGCTGGTGCAACTGGTCGCAGCAGGGCTTGGCGTGACGTTGATCCCGCAAATGGCGGTTGCCGTAGAAACGCGGTCGGCAGATGTGTCAGTGGCGCAGTTTCCCGCGCCACAACCGAAACGTAAGGTCGGTATGATCTGGCGAAAGACATCCCCCCTCGCCGACCAGTTTCACCAGATTGCCAAGATCGTTGAGGCCGCTGCCAACGGGATGCGTTAACCGGCTTTGTACAAACCCTCGGCTTTGATCTGCTCATAGGTTTCGTCGAGCGATTTTAGGGCGCGTTCAATGAGCGTGTCGATCTCGGCCTTTGAAATGACCAGCGGCGGAGAGATGATCATGCGGTCGCCAACGTGGCGCATCACGAGCCCATTGGCGAAGCAGCGCGTGCGGCAGGCCAGCCCGACAGTGCCCGCATCGGCGGCAAACTTGGCGCGGCTTTCTTTATGTGGGGTCAGCGCGATGGACCCCATCATCCCGACGATATTGGCCTCGCCAACAAGCGGATGCGCGGTCAGGGATTCCCACTTTTCTTTCAAGTATGGCCCGGTGTCTTGAGCCACGGTTTCGACGATCTTTTCTTCCTTCAAAATCCGAAGGTTTTCCAAGGCCACAGCACAGGACACAGGATGCCCTGAATAGGTATAGCCGTGGTTAAAGTCCCCGGCCTGCGCGATGGTTTCAGCGACCTCGTCACAAACGATTGAGCCCCCAATCGGCGCGTACCCGGATGATAAGCCTTTGGCGATGGCCATGATATGTGGGCGGATGCCGTAGTATTCGGTGCCGAACCAATGGCCGGTGCGCCCGAAGCCGCAAATGACCTCATCCGCGATCAACAGAATGCCGTGCTCGTCACAGATACGCTGTATTTCCGGCCAGTAAGTCGACGGCGGAACAATAACGCCGCCTGCCCCTTGGACGGGTTCCGCGATGAATGCGGCAACGCGGTCAGCACCAAGTTCATGGATCGCAGATTCAAGCTGGCGCGCGCGTTCTAATCCGAACTCTTCCGGTGTTTTGTCGCCGCCTTCAGACCACCAATCAGGCTGCTCGATGTGGTGGATGCCTGGGATGACCGGAACGCCTTGGGTCTGCATGCCGGACATGCCGCCAAGCGAACCACCCCCAAGCGTAGAGCCATGGTAGGCATTCTTGCGGCTGATGATGATGTTTTTGTTTGGCTGACCCTTGATCGCCCAATAATGGCGCACAAGACGGATGTTGGTGTCATTGGCCTCAGACCCAGATCCCGCATAAAATACATGGTTCAGATCATTTGGCGCGAGTTCCGCCAGCTTTGCCGACAGCGCGATTACCGGAACATGGCTCGTCTGGAAAAACGTGTTGTAGTACGGCAGTTCCTTCATCTGGCGCGCTGCGGCGTCGGCCAGCTCATGGCGTCCGTAGCCGATGTTGACGCACCAAAGGCCCGCCATCGCGTCCAGAATTTGGTGACCTTCACTGTCGGTCAGCGTCACACCATTGGCACCCGTTATGATACGTGCACCTGCCTTGGCCAGTTCAGCGCCGTCGGTGAACGGATGCATGTGGTGTGCGGCGTCCAGCGCCTGCAATTCAGCGGTCGGCATGTGGTTTGAAATCACGTTCATGGGCGAGTCCTATGGATTGGTTCTGGCGCAATAAAAGCGCGTTCTTGAGCACAGTATGCCGAACAATCGGCAAGTCAATTACCCCTATTCCCCCAACGACACTCTTTCACAACTCCATATTGCCAAACCCGAA
>DQCL01000203.1:0-7136 GCA_003533975.1 Octadecabacter sp.
GCCATGCCGCTGGCGGTGGCAAAGGCATCTTCGGTGCCTTCCAGCATCGCAATCCGGTCTTCGAACATCGCCACGGTCGGGTTGCCATAGCGGGCATAGATGAATTCATCCTCGCCCACTTTCAGGAACCGCGCCTCGGCCTGCTCGGCGGTGTCATAAACAAAGCCCTGAGTCAGGAAAATTGCTTCGCTGACCTCGTTGTATTGGCTGCGGCGGGTGCCGCCGTGCGCCAGCTTGGTACGTTTATTCCAGTTCTCGCTCATGTCATTCCTCCGGGCGATCCGCCCATAAAAAAACCCCCGACGCGGCCAAGCGAAAGGGGGCTCCTTCATCCTGACCTTTTAGCGGAATATTTAACGTGGCCCGCAATCCGGTAACAAATCGCCACTGGGTATCGAATACGCTTGTGCTTGTTTGGCGTCAACCAGCTTGCCCTTGGCTCTACATACGGCATTGTGGCATCAAAGGAGCCCACACAATGATTGATCTGTATTATTGGCCAACGCCAAACGGTTGGAAAACCACTATCTGTCTGGAAGAGATGGGGTTGGACTACCGTGTAAACCTGATCGACATCGGTGCTGGGGACCAATTCAGACCGGAATTTCTGAAAATTGCACCCAATAACCGGATGCCTGCACTCATTGATCCAGATGGGCCGGATGGCGCAGCGATTTCAATCTTCGAGAGTGGCGCGATCCTGCAATATCTCGCCCGCAAAACCGGCAAATTTGGCGGGCCAACGGAACGGGACCGCATTGCAGTTGATCAATGGTTGATGTGGCAAATGGGAGGGCTGGGACCGATGGCGGGCCAAGCGCACCACTTCCTGAAGTACGCACCCAACATGGATCCGCCAAACGATCTACCCTACGCAAAGGACCGCTACCGCGCTGAAACGGCACGCCTTTATGGTGTGCTGGATCGACAGTTGGCGAAGCATGAATTCGTCGCAGGCGACTTCTATTCGATCGCGGATATGTCGATCTGGGGGTGGGCGTCCCTTTGGGAAGGACAGCAACAAACGCTGGACGATAAGCCAAATTTGGCACGGTGGCTTGAAACAGTTTCCGCCCGCCCTGCGGTCATAGCAGGCCGCGCCGTTGCCGCCGAAAAGCGTGGTGATTTCAAGGGAAACAAAGCGGCACAAGACGCACTTTTCAAGCGCGACTAACGACTTCTTCATACTTGCCCGCGACAGTAAGCGGGTAAGTAAGGAGTTGTCATGTCCACCCGTCAAAAGCGTTTTCCCGCCAATTACCCGATTGTCATACGCCAAGGGTCGGAAATGCTGGGGGCCACTATCTGCAACATTAGCTTAAACGGCGGCTGCATCATGACAGAACATCAGTTCAAGAAGGGCGATACCATCGTGCTGGATTACACGTTCGGGCAAACCCGCGCAGTCGTAATGTGGTCAATGGAAAAACTGACGGGCCTCAAATTCGAAACCGAACTGACCACGCATGGGGTGCACCTCATTCGCGACCTACGGAAGGTGTCTGCTTAGCCGTTTTCCGCGTCGCTTGCGTCTTCGTCAGGCTCAATCACATACTTCTGGAGCATGACGATCTGCGCCCACAAAAACAGGAAAAGCGCCGCGGGAAATGCGAAGGTTTCGATTTTCACCCAAGCGTCCGTAGACATAGTCCGCCAGACGATTTCGTTCGCAAGCGCCAGTACCGCAAACCCCAGCGCCAACCGTTTGGTGAGGATCATCCAACCTTCCGGCTCCATCGGGATCATGTCCCCCATCACGTACTGCAGCAGGCTTTTGCCGCGCATCAGGCCAAGTCCAAGGATCACGGCGAACATCCCGTTCACAATAGACGTCTTCATTTTGAAGAACCGCTCGTCGTTGAACCATGCGGTTAGGGCCCCAAAGAAGATAACCATAAATGCGGTAAACACCTGAATACGGCTAAGTTTTCCGGTCAAATACCAAAGCACGGCCATAGACGCCAAAAGGATCGGTACAAATACAATCGTCGCGACGATAAAGCCGGAATACTCGGTCCCGCCAAAAACATAGACCTCTTCTTTGATCCGCAAATAGATCACGAAGAAGACGATTGTTGGCCCAAGTTCGAGGACTTGTTTCAAGACGGGGTTTACTGATTTTTCGCTCATGCCATCCACCTAACCGCCAACCTGCACAATTACAGCCCCCAAAGCGATAAATGCCATCAATATCAGGCGACGTGGGCCGACAGTTTCACCCAAAACAAACCACCCGATCAGGGCGGCAAACACGGTTGAGGTTTCGCGCAGTATCGCCGCTTCCCCCACACCGCCAAGCCGTGTCGCCATCATCACACCGCCAAAACTGATCCATGCAATCAATGCACCGGCCATGCCACGGCGCAACAGTGAACCAACGCCACCAGGAACACCAAACCGACGCGCACGAAACGCCGCTAAAACAGGGAAATCCAAAGCCGTTAGAACGAAGAACCACGCCAGAAAGGTGAAAGGATCAGGACTTTGACGGATACCGTAAGCGTCATAAACGGTATAAATCGCAACCAGTAACCCGCCCGCAAGCGCCCAGAGCAACCCAATCTTAAGGCCGCGCAGATCAACCTGTTCCGCCGCCATATTGCGCAATGCCAAAAGCAGCATCGCCCCCGACAGACACGCCACGCCGAGCCACTGTAACGCGGTGAAATGCTCATGAAACAAAAGGCTTGCGCCGACAACTGTCACCACAGGCCCCGTGCCGCGAATAACTGGATACACCACCGTGTACGCCGCTCTCTCATAGGCCAAAGCAACGGTCAGTTTGTAAGCAAAATGTACCACCATCGCGCCAAGCAAGATCAGAAATGTCGTGGCCGAGGGCCAAGGCACCACAAACAATGCGACCGGCGCAGAAATCAGAACCAAAGACGCATCAATCGACCCACGCATCAGCCACGGATCATGGCGCCCCTTTTGCAACGCACCAAACACCGCATGGGCAAGCGCAGACATCAACGCCATAGCCATAGCCAGACGCGCACCCTCCGGTGTTCCCGCAATAGTGTTGAGCCAATCACCCACGCCGTTCAGTTAGTCCGCAACGTGTGCATCAGGTGTCCAATCAGCCTCAACCGTAATTCCGTGGAGCAAAATTTCCATCTCACTACCGCCATCGTCATCGGCCATTACGGCTTCTAAACTATTGTACATCCACATCCCCACCTGCATCAATCCAAGACCATGAACCGAGGAGACGGACACTTCAAGTGTGCCAACGGGTTTAGGCAAATCACCCGCATAGGCGGTTAATTCAGCGCGGGACGCACTATCAACCACGCCATCCGGCAATTTCGAGATAATATCAAAGGCCGCGTCGCGCTGGGCTTGCGGCACGCCCTGCATTTCAACGTCGACCCCGAAACCGAACGGGTTTTCGTGGGTCCCTTCCAGCGTCATGGACAGCAACCCCGCTTTGAACGCGGTCGATCCCATCGAGACTTGCATCATCGACGGCGAGGACAAAAACACCCGTTCAAATGCGCCCGACACCGTCATGCTGTCACCTGCGCTATTTGCCATCACGGCACGTTCAACCACGATCATTCCCGCATCCGGTAGTTGACGCAGTAACACCTCAACATCCACGTTTGGTCGACCCGTGTTCATGCCGCCCTGCATCTCATCAGGGTCAAGCCCCGTCATACGGACCTCTAGCGCTAGCGGCGGAATACCATCGCGCGTCCAACGCGTTATGCCCTCAGCACGCCATTCTAAAGTATCAAATTTCGCATTCTCCAACCCAGCTGTGCCGCTGCGCATTTCACACCAGCCCTGCGGCGTCACGCGAATGCCATGAGACATCGCGGCAATGTCCGGATCACTGGGTTGCATGATGTCAGCCAGCTTTTCAAAACCAATCTGACAATCGCTCCGCATCATCCGTTCAAACGCGTATGAAGGCATTGCCGTCAACGCGACAAGTATTGTTGGTAGGAGACACTTCATTTGCCGTCTTCCATCGGTGTCCATGTGAACAAAAGATCGACGCCTTCTAATCCCAATTCAACAATTTCATCCATTGTAGGCTGGCGTCCCAACAGTGCAAATGGGGTCATACGTGCAGCCCCAAGTGGCGGGTTCGCGCTCAGTTGAAGGCGCGCGGTGCCACGTGGTTCGGGTAGGTCTTGTATGAAAGCACCCAACGCCTCACGGCTCGTCGGCGGCACAATGCTGTCTGGTATATTGTTAACAAATTCAACCGCTTGCTCCTGAAGGATCCGCACTTGCACCTCTGGCGCGGCACCTTCGCTGTTCAGCAAAGCTGGGCCCAATGGCATCGCAACAAATGTCTCAAACCAACCGGCAAGCTGGGTCGTGACGACAAGATCTCTCAGCCCCATGCTTCCGACACTTATTTGCATCGTGGTCTGATCAGTAAGGTCCACATCATCTACACGCGCTGTGGCCTCAATCCGGTTTCCGGCGAAGAAATCAACGTATAGTTCATCAACGAAAACTGCATTTTGCACGCCGTCCCAACGCACCGAAAGCCCGAAACCAGACTCAGCGACCGAGGATTGCAACTCAAGAAGGTAGTCAAGAACCGGATCACCCGTTTGCGCCGGAAACGAGAAACCAACGCCGACGATCTCAAGGGACCGAGGCGGCAAACCTTGCTCAACGACCCGCGCCATATCGGATGCTCGCCAACGCAGCGTTTCAACTTTGAATGACGAATTATGATCCATCTGTAACGTCAGATTATCAATCAGGCACCAACCGTCATCGGTTACAGATATTTGCGCATCCGGCCCTTCCGGCGCTATGCCTGAGGCCACAGCAGACCACCCCTGCTGGCACGTCGTCATCTCCACACGTTCTTGCGCCGAAACCTGACCGGCACACAATATCAGTGCTGCAAATACAAACCGTCTCATAACTCTAACCCCGTCAAAGCCGCTGCGAACTCTTCCGGGTCAAACGGCGCTAAATCATCGATTTGCTCGCCCACCCCGATGGCATGGATCGGAAGGCCGAACTTGTCGGCGAGTGCGACCAACACGCCGCCCTTTGCGGTGCCATCCAGTTTGGTCATGACCAAGCCACTGACATCGGCCAGTTCTTGGAATGTCTTCACCTGCGACAGCGCATTTTGCCCTGTCGTCGCATCGAGCACCAACAATGTGTTGTGTGGTGCGTCGGGGTCTTTCTTGCGGATAACACGCACAATTTTTTGCAGCTCTTCCATCAAATCCGAACGGTTTTGCAGGCGTCCAGCTGTGTCGATCATAAGCAGATCAGCCCCGTCACGTGCTGCCTGTTCCATGGCCTCAAATGCCAGTGATGCTGGGTCAGACCCTTCGGGGGCCGTCAAAACCGGAACGCCGGCGCGATCTCCCCAGACCTGCAATTGCTCAACTGCGGCCGCGCGGAAGGTGTCGCCAGCTGCGATCACAACCTTTTTGCCCGCCGCCTGAAACTGGCTGGCGAGCTTGCCGATCGTCGTCGTCTTACCGGACCCGTTAACCCCAACGACCAACACGACCTGTGGTTTGGTCGGGTAAAGCGGCATCGGACGTGCAACAGGTTCCATAATGCGGGTAATTTCCCCTGCAAGTAACTCTTTGATTTCTTGAGTTGAAAGACGTTTTCCGAACCGCCCTTCCGCCATATTGGACGTCACGCGCAGGGCAGTATCCACCCCCATATCCGCGCTGATCAATAGTTCTTCCAGACGTTCAAGCATGTCGTCGTCCAGCTCTCGGCGCACAACGGTTTTCTTTTCACCGCGCCCAAGTAGCCGCCCGAGCAAACCGGGTTTGGCCGCTTTCTCTTGCTCTGCCCGCTCAGCCGCAAGACGTTGTTCTTCGGCTTCGCGCTCGGCCTGTACACGTTGCAACTCCTGCGCCCGCTTCGCGTCTTCTTCGGCGTGCGCTTGGCGCGCCAATTCCGCGTCTCGCGCGTCTTTCTCTTGCTGGGCGTGTTCCGCCTGACGCGCCTCTTCAGCGCGCTTTGCCTCGGCAGCTTGCCGCTCTAATTCTGCAGCTTGCGCAGCCTTTTCGCGTTCGCCCCGTTCGACCTCCAGTCGCGCGACTTCAACTGCGTCTGCCGCGGCTTTCGCATCGGCTAGCGCTTTAGCATCTGCTTCGGTTTGTGCTTTCTGCGCCGCAACACGCGCCGCTTCTTGGGCGGCAAGGGCCGCTTGCGCTTCGTCCGCCGCAGTCGTGTCCGATTCTGAGACCTCGACCTCTTCCTCAACGCCACCATCTTCGATGATCGCATCCAATCCTTCCTCGATTTTTGAGGATGATTTGAACAAACGGTCTTTGAGCTTCTTGAAAAACGCCATTACGGGCTCCGAACTAAGGCTTTTGTAATACCTAATAGGCCAAATGCGCGGAAGTAACCCGCCACCATAAAAATTCCTTACACAAGCCTCGCTTGAGACGCCATGTCGCGTTAGATTCACAAAAATTCCGCCATATCGAAAGTATGCCCGTGCAAAACCCGATGCCGATCTTCACAACCGTCACCTTGATGGCCCCGACGTTGATTGCAGCTGGTGCAATTTGGGGGGGGATCTGGGCCGTTGCGGGCCTGTTTTGGATGACAGCCCTAACAGCAAGCCTGGATTTATTAATCAGCCGGACGCTCACGACTGTCGAAGGCGACGAATTTCCATCAGCGAACCGCCTTTGCATCGCGCTGGCGCTTGCGCACTGTGGCTTATGGCTGTTGGTCGTTGCTGCCCTAAGCGGTTGGACTGGCCTTGTGCTTTGGGAAAAGCTGATCGTATTCGCCGCCGCCGGTCTGTTCATGGGGCAAGTCAGCAATTCAAACGCCCATGAACTTATTCACCGCCCCGGTCGTTGGCTGCGCCGTGCTGGGCGGTGGATCTATATCTCGGTCTTATTCGGGCATCACCTTTCTGCGCACACATTGGTGCATCACGTCCATGTTGGCACGACATCCGACCCGAGTACCGCACGCAGCGGTGAAAGTTTTTACCGGTTCTTTGTGAGGGCCTGGAAAGGCGGCTTTCGTGACGGTCTTCGCGCCGAAAACCGTCGTTTTCAACAATCTGGCCGCCCTTGGTGGCGCCATCCCTACTACGCCTATGTTGTTGGTGCGGTTCTTACACTTATCACGGCGGCACTCATTGGCGGCGGCACGGG
>DQCL01000203.1:7156-11536 GCA_003533975.1 Octadecabacter sp.
CCAGAACCGGTAGGCGCGCGGCATTCTTGGAATGCTCCACATCTGATGTCATCTGCCCTCATGCTCAATGCTCCACGCCATTCGGATCACCACGCCCATCCTGCACGTACGTTCCCCGCGTTACGTTTGACTGAGGACATGCCAATGTTGCCACGCTCTTTGCCCGTTATGGCCTGCGTCGCACTCTATCCGCGCCTATGGCGTCGCGTGATGGATCCACATGCTGCACGGTGGCAACAGCCTGCCGATTAACGACTTGAGCCTTTCCGCAGCGCGCTATTTCTGCCAGCATCACAACATGCGCGCACTTCTTATCATTCTTTTACTAGCACCCCCCGCTTTGGCCGAAACGCCGATTAACGGGGATGAATTCGAAGCCCTAGTCACGGGCAAAACTCTGACCTATTCCAACGCAACTGGCCCCTACGGGATTGAGTACTACGCCCCGAACCGCCAAGTGATTTGGTCGTTCATCGGTGGCGAATGCGAAGTCGGAGAATGGTTAGAGGTTCCCACTTCAAATGGGCCCAGCATTTGTTTCACCTACGAAAGTGAACCCAACCCGCAATGTTGGTATGTCTACAACGACGCAGGCCAGATACGCGCAGATTTTGTCGGCCGCACTGGTGGGTCAATTCTGTATCAACTGGCGGAAACTGAACCATTGGTCTGCGGAGGCGTCGGCGCCTGAGGGTTCGAGGCGGAATTTGAGTATTTAAGAGCCAAAGAAAGTCAAAAGAGACTGCCTTGATCCGCAGGCGGTGTTTTGGGTTTGGGTTTAGTCACTTTACCTGCAGGCTTCATTTTCCCATCGGCGAACTCGATCTCAAGCGACGCGGCGGATTTCGCAGCGTTCGCTGTTGTGACAACATCACCGTCACCGCGCACCACCGCATATCCACGCTTCAACGTTTCACGGTAGCCTAATGTTTCTCGCATGCGATCTAGCGCATCCAGCCGACTGCGTTGGCGCTGCGTTTGCGTGACAGCCGCCGAACTTAGCCGCGCAGTTCTACTTTCAAGGCGTTCCCGCCCCTGCGTGATACGGTTGTTCAACATGCTCGGGCGCAGATGGCCGGCAACTTCGCCAAGGCGCAAACGCCCAACCCCGACGCGCACCTGAAGCGCGGCATCTAGTTTTTCCGACCAATAATCAAAGCGCTGCTTGGCATCTTCCGTCAGCTGTTCAGGTTTCGGCAGCACCCGTGCCAAATCCGCAACCCGCTGTTTGCGCCGCGCAACCGTGTCACTCACGGCACGCGAAGCTCTGGCGCCCATCTGGTCGACTGCCACCATCAAATCGAGCCGCACAGGAACGGCCATTTCAGCAGCTGCAGACGGTGTTGGCGCACGTTGGTCAGACACGAAATCAATCAACGTCGTATCGGTTTCGTGACCAACTGCTGAAATTATCGGAATGGTTGATGCCACCGTTGCACGTGCGACGATCTCCTCGTTGAACCCCCAAAGATCTTCGATAGACCCACCGCCGCGGGCCACGATGATCAAATCAGGGCGCGGCAACGCCCCTCCTGGTGTCATGGCGTTAAACCCTTCAATGGCACGCGCCACTTGCGGGGCGCACTCCTTACCCTGCACCGCAACCGGCCAGACAATCACTTTGCGGGGGAAACGGTCCCTGAGGCGATGCAGAATATCGCGAATAACCGCACCTGTCGGAGAGGTCACAACGCCAATGACTTCCGGTAAAAACGGCAACGCCTGCTTTCGCTCCGCCGCAAACAGCCCTTCTGCCTCAAGCGCCTTTTTGCGCTTGTCGAGCATCGCCATCAGCGCGCCGNNTATTTGGATTGGCTGCCAAATGTGGTCATGCGGCCATGTACGACCACTTCCATACCCTCTTCCGGGATCACCGAAAGCTGCGAAACCTGCCCCTTCCATGTGGTACAGGCCAGCACACTGCGATCATCCTTGAGGTCAAAATATAAATGCCCCGAACGCGCCCGCACAACGCGCCCCACTTCCGCTTTCACCCGCACATGGCCGAATTCACCTTCAATCGCGCGTTTCACTGCGCCGGAAAGTTCGCTCACCGTGAATTCGGGGGTATTGCCTGCGGCTTCTGGTTCGTCGATTAGGTCCATTGGGTGCTCTTGTACTGTCTTCATGCGCACCTTAAACGGCAGCAAAGCAGAAGGGAAACAGCTGATGAACATCCTTATTTTGGGCGGCGGCGGACGCGAACATGCACTCGCTTGGGCTGTTAAGCAAAATCCCAAATGTGACCGTCTGATTGTTGCGCCGGGAAATGCCGGAATTGCCCAAATCGCTGAATGCGCAGCGTTCGATATCGACGACGGTGACACTGTTGCGAATTTCTGCGCCGAGAACGCTGTTGAATTTGTTATCATCGGGCCAGAAGCCCCCCTCGCCGCAGGGGTCGCTGACACTCTTCGCGACAACGGGCTTGTGGTGTTCGGATGTTCCCAAGCGGCCGCACAACTGGAATCGTCAAAGGCATTCACCAAAGCGATCTGCGACGCATGCAACGCACCAACAGCAGCCTACGGCCACTTCACAGACGCAACGCAGGCCCATGCGTATGTCGACAAGCAAGGCGCGCCGATTGTTGTTAAGGCTGACGGCCTCGCGGCTGGTAAGGGCGTGGTTGTCGCGATGGACCTCGAAACCGCACACATCGCAATCGACGACATGCTTGGCGGTCAGTTTGGGTCTGCTGGCGCCGAAGTTGTTATCGAAGAATTCATGGATGGCGAAGAGGCCTCTTTCTTCATCCTGTGCGATGGCGAAACAGTTCTTCCTGTTGGCACCGCCCAAGATCACAAACGCGCGTTTGACGGCGACGAAGGCCCGAACACCGGCGGAATGGGCGCCTACTCGCCCGCGCCCGTCCTCACCGATGCAATTGCTGAAATCGCCCTGAACGACATCGTAAAGCCAACGGTCGCTGAAATGGCGAAACGCGGCACGCCGTTTCAAGGCATCCTCTATGCAGGCCTGATGATCAAAGACGGGCAGCCACGTCTGGTCGAATACAATGTACGTTTCGGGGACCCCGAATGCCAAGTTTTGATGATGCGATTGGGTGCCCAAGCCTTTGACCTGCTGCACGCCTGCGCCGAAAATCGCCTTTCTGAGGTTTCCCCGAACTGGGCAGATGACCATGCCATGACCATCGTGATGGCCGCCGACGGCTACCCTGGACCTTACGAAAAAGGGTCGGTTATCAACGGCCTAGACACACTACCCGAAACTTCCTCCGAGATGACCTTCCACGCGGGTACTGCGACCAAAGATGGCCAAACCATCGCGACAGGTGGCCGCGTCCTAAACGTCACAGCCCGCGGCGCGACACTTCAAGATGCCCACGCGCGTGCTTACGGAATGACCAAACAAATCGATTGGCCCGAGGGTTTTTATCGCAACGACATCGGACATCGCGCTCTTTGATTTTGTCTTTGTCACAAAAATATCCCCGCCGGAGGCGCATATGTCAGCCTGACAATACCGTCCCCGCGATTGGCTCAGCTCAACAAAGATACCTTTGAAAACAACAAAAGCCGCCCTTCTTTAAGGGCGGCTTTTTCAATTCTTTAATAAAACTTAAGCAGCAGAAACACGACTTTGCAGTGTATCTGTAATCTCGTTGCCCGCATCCGTTTCATTGCCATTCCCAACGGCGGCAATTTCGCGTGTCAGACGCTCAAGCGCGGCTTCATAAAGCTGACGTTCGGAATAGCTCTGTTCGCGTTGATCATCGGCACGGTGCAAATCACGAACCACTTCGGCAATCGCAATCAAGTCACCAGAGTTGATCTTCTGCTCGTATTCCTGCGCACGGCGGGACCACATCGCTTTTTTAACCTTTGCCTTACCCTTCAGCGTCTTCATCGCATCCGCGACAACATCCGCAGATGCGAGCGAACGCATACCCACTTCTTCGGCTTTATTCGTCGGAACCTTCAACGTCATCTTGTCCTTTTCGAACGCGATCACGAACATCTCCAGCTCGAAGCCTGCAACTTCTTGTGTTTCAATCGAAACGATCTTGCCAACCCCGTGCGCGGGGTAAACGACGAAATCATTCGGGCTGTAGTCGTATTTCTTCTTGGCCATTCTACTGGTCCTTCTCTCAATTCGGCATCACCACACGACAAAAAATCCGGCGGAGGCCAAAGGTCTCCGTCAGATCACATCGTCAATTCTGGTTCAGCAATAACGCGGCATTGAAGTCACCATAGCACAAAAATCGCCTGATTCCCACCTGCAACTTAAAATGCTGCAACGCGGCGTTTTAGCCGCCCTCACCTGGCACTTCGGAGAACAGTTCCATCTTGCCTTCTTTGCCGTCCATCTCTTCAGCGGTCGGCAATTGGTCTTTCTTGGTGATGATAACCG
>DQCL01000203.1:11594-12363 GCA_003533975.1 Octadecabacter sp.
AGCATGTTTTCACCCTCATAGAAACAATCTACTGGGCAAACTTCAACGCAGTCAGTGTATTTACAGGCGATGCAGGCATCATTGACGATGTAGGTCATGGGCTCGTGTCCTTTGTGGTCGTGGAGTCTGTAACCGCGACCCGCCATACCTTCAAGACCTGACATTACCGCCGTGTCAACGTGCCCCCTTTAAGATGTCCATGTCACGGCGGTCTTTCTTCGTCGGCCTCCCCCCAACTCGCTGTTCTAACGGGTTAATTCGCGGCGCGCGCTCCGGAGTCAGATCTTCGTATAACGCCTGTGCTTCCGGCGCGGGTCCACGCCGCACGCCGAGCCCCAGCACCTTTACGATGCGCACTTCGTCTTCTTTGGGGAATGTCAGCACCACGCCCGTCGAAATCGCGCGGCTTGGTTTGGAAACGGGCGTGCCATCCACCCGTATGCGCCCCGACTTAACCAGCGCGGCGGCCAGCCCGCGCGACTTAAAAAACCGCGCGTGCCAGAGCCATTTATCTAGCCGAAGGCTCGCACCAGAATTACTGGGGCGAAGGGTTGTGCCCTCTTCGCTCAATCCTTCTTAAGCCCTGCCAAAGCAGCGGCGAACGGATTGTCAGGGTCAATTGCCTTTTCTTTGCGCGGTGGCCGTGCCGAGAAATTCTGCGCTTTGTTATTGCCTTGTGGCTTACCGCGTTTACCCTTTGGCGGGCCTTTGCGTTGCGGTTTGTCACCTTGAGGGCGCGGGCTGCGCTTAGGTGCCCAAGCGAAGGTGT
>DQCL01000103.1 GCA_003533975.1 Octadecabacter sp.
GTGCTATTCGAAGCATTGCAGGTGGGCTTTCCAAATCCAGCTATTGCAGTTGTGTATATGGACGATAAAATTGTTTTTGGCTCTTTGGACAACAGTGTCGTGGGCGCAGGTTGGCACGGCAGGAATATATCTTGAAAGAAACATCGACCATCACCGCCAAAAACCTCAACCTGACGTTTGAAACAAACGACGGGCCAGTCCATGCGCTCAAGGATGTGTCTTTGGACATCAACAAGGGCGATTTCGTTTCTTTCATCGGGCCGTCAGGCTGTGGCAAGACGACTTTCCTGCGCTGTATCGCAGGTTTGGAAACCCCCACTTCTGGTGAGATTTCTGTGAATGGAATGACACCCGATGAGGCACGCCGCGCGCGGGCCTATGGCTATGTGTTTCAGGCTGCGGGACTGTACCCATGGCGCACGATTGGGGGCAACATCCGCCTTCCGCTTGAGATCATGGGTTTTTCCAAATCTGAAATGGCCGAGCGCGTGGGCCGCGTGATGGAGCTGGTGGACCTTGCGGGGTTTGAGAAAAAGTTCCCGTGGCAGCTATCTGGTGGCATGCAGCAGCGGGCAAGTATTGCGCGGGCGTTGGCGTTTGATGCCGATATTTTGTTGATGGACGAACCGTTTGGCGCCTTGGACGAAATTGTACGCGACCATTTAAACGAGCAGTTGCTTCAACTCTGGGCGCGCACAGAAAAGACGATTGGTTTTGTTACCCACTCGATCCCTGAGGCTGTGTATCTAAGCACCAAAATTGTTGTGATGTCCCCAAGGCCGGGGCGGATCAGTGATGTGATCGACAGCCCGCTTCCAAAGGAACGCCCGCTCGATATTCGCGACACTCCCGAGTTCATCGAAATCGCGCATCGTGTCCGTGACGGGCTGCGCGCGGGGCATTTGGATGACTAGGGTATGAACATCAAAGGCATCATTCCGGCACTGACGGTCGTGGGGTTTATCCTGCTGGTCTGGACGGCTGCGGTGGTGCCGATGAACGCACATCTGACCGCGGATCAAGCGCAACGTGACGGGCTTGTTATGACACCCGAAGCGCCGCGTGACAGGCAGGCCTATGCTGGGCTCACGCTCGCGGTGAAAAACCCTGCCATTATTCCTCTGGCGTACACGTTAGAACGCCCTCGCCTACCCTCTCCGCATCAAGTCGCATCAGAACTTTACACCACTGTGTTCACAAAGGCCCCGACATCGCGGCGTTCGCTTGTTTATCATGCTTGGGTTACGCTTTCAGCGACACTGCTGGGTTTTGTGATTGGTACGACACTCGGCGTGCTGCTTGCAGTCGGAATTGTTTATAACCGCACGATGGATAAATCGGTGATGCCGTGGGCAATCACGTCTCAGACGATCCCGATTTTGGCGCTTGCCCCGATGATTATCGTGATGCTTGGGGCGATTGGCATTCAGGGGCTTTTGCCGAAGTCCATTATCTCGGCCTACCTTAGTTTTTTCCCAGTTGTTGTTGGCATGGTCAAAGGGCTGCGTAGCCCTGACGGCATGCAACTGGATCTGTTGCAGACCTATAACGCGAGTTCGAACCAAGGGTTCTGGAAGCTGCGGTTACCTGCCTCGATGCCATATCTGTTCACGTCCTTGAAAATCGGAATTTCTGCGGCGCTTGTCGGGGCGATTGTGGGCGAATTGCCGACGGGTGCGCGTGCTGGGTTTGGTGCGCGGATGCTTGTTGGCGATCAATACGGCCAGCCGATTGTAACTTGGGCTGCTTTGTTTGGTGCGGCGATTACGGCGGCCCTCCTTGTCGCGATCCTGAGCTTCATTGAAAAGCGCACGCTTCAGCGCATGGGTATGGGNNNATTAGCCTTTTGATCCCGGTTATTTTCGGCGTCACGATCATTGCGATGTGGGAAGTTCTGGTAACGATGTTGGGTGTCAGTCCAATCATCTTACCACCTCCGTCCATGATCATGGCGCGGTTTGTCAGTTCAATCCCGATGCTTTGGGCAGACTTTGAACAGACAATCGTAAAGGGTGCACTGACGGGGTATATTGTCGGCATGGTCGCGGCGTTTGGCGTAGCCTTACTCGCTGACCGCAGTGACTTCCTTACAAAAGGGATTTTGCCCGTCGGCGCATTTATGGCCGCCCTGCCCATTGTTGGCACAGCGCCGATTTTCGTAAAATGGCTGGGTAGTGACTGGCAATCAAAGGCGGCCGTTGTTGCTGTGATGGTGTTTTTCCCAATCCTTGTGAACATGGTTGCGGGGCTAAAAGACACCAGCGCAATGCAACGGGACCTCATGCGGACATACGGGGCAGGTTATTGGCCAACGCTATTCAAACTACGTCTGCCTGCTGCCCTGCCCTTCATCTTCAACGGATTGAAGATCGCAACAACACTTGCCCTAATCGGCGCCATTGTCGCTGAATTTTTCGGCTCTCCGACTGTTGGTATGGGCTTTCGCATCTCAACGTCTGTCGGCCAACTTGCGCTTGATATGGTCTGGGCTGAGATTGTGGTCGCAGCCCTCGCGGGATCGGCATTCTATGGGGCTATGGCATTTTTTGAAAAGCGGGTGACATTCTGGCACCCGTCACAACGATAAGACCCTGACCAATCGGGGCATTCCTGAAACTGACTTAGGAGGTCAACATGAAGACGACATTCACAACGGCAGCATTGGCTGCACTACTTGGCACAACCGCATTGGCGGACGATAATGTGACGCTGCAATTGCAGTGGGTCACGCAAGCGCAGTTTGCGGGCTACTACGTGGCGCTCGACCAAGGGTTCTACGAGGCCGAAGGCCTGAACGTGACAATCCTTCCAGGCGGCCCTGATATCGCTCCTCCGCAGGTCCTTGCTGGCGGCGGTGCTGACATCATGTTGAACTGGATGCCATCCGCCTTGGCCGCACGTGAAAAAGGTCTGCCAGTCGTGAACATCGCGCAGCCGTTTACATCATCTGGCCTTATGCTGACCTGCTGGAAAGATACCGGCATCGAAAGCGTTGAAGATTTCCGTGGCAAGACCATCGGCGTTTGGTTCTTCGGCAATGAATACCCATTCCTCAGCTGGATGAGTCAGGTCGGCATTGGAACTGAGGGTGGCGAAGACGGTGTGACGGTTCTGAAGCAAGGCTTCAACGTCGACCCGCTGCTGAACCGCGAGGCAGACTGTATTTCCACAATGACATACAACGAATACGGTCAAGTTCTGGATGCAGGCGTGAACCCTGATGAGCTGGTGACATTCAAGTACGAAGACCAAGGTGTTGCGACACTTGAAGACGGCATCTACGCGCTGGAAGATAACCTTGATGATCCTGAGTTTGTGGACAAAATGGTACGCTTCGTGCGCGCGTCTATGGCTGGCTGGCGCTATGCCGAAGAGAACGTCGACGAAGCGGCTGCGATCATCATTGAATACGATGAAACTGGTGCGCAGTCAGAAGCAGCACAGGCCCGCATGATGGGTGAGATTGCCAAACTGACAGCGGGCAGCACGGGTGCGTTGGACGTTGAAGCCTATGAACGCACTGTGGCAACATTGCTGGCTGGTGGGTCTGACCCGGTCATCTCAACGGCGCCAGAAGGTGCTTATACAACGGTGATCACGGACCAAGCGGTCGAGTAATCCGTTAAAGTGAAACGATGAAGCCCGTCTGTCGAAATACAGGCGGGCTTCGTAATTTCTGACACCAACTGGCGGGTCAAACCGAAAGGTTGCTGCCATCAAGCGACCTGTCGAAAGCGCCCTTTGGCAAAAGCTTGAAACCAGTGCCGGTGCCAAGGGCAGACTGTATCCGATCACACCGAAAAACCCGTGGCGCTTTTCGAAGGTGATCAATCGCAACCACATACCAAACCGGATAATTTAGCAGCAGGAAATGAGGCTCAATCACTCGTTGGGAGATTTCCATGTCTTCCCGCTGATAACTAATCTCTATCGTTTGCTGGTCGATGAACCCTTGGTGCAACGTCTGCACAACACGTTCTGGCAAGGCATTCATGCTAGACTGCACATAGGTCGATGCGGTGTCGCCAATCAGGATACGCGACTTCATGCGCTCGACTTTGTTTCGTTTTTCTGGGGAAAAGGACGCCACCAATTGGCGCCGGACTGACCCGAGGTTCGCGAGGAACATGGGCGAGTTCATCTGCTCGGCAACCTCAATGCTTATCAAAAGATCAACGGCCTCTGGATAGCTGAGGTTAATCCGGCCAACACCCCACTTTCGATCGAGTCGCACCCCACCGCCACGACCCCGATCGGCGTCAATGGGCAGTCCTTGCTCCCGCATGAGCGATAGGTCGCGTGTAATCGTACGCTCGCTCACACCGTGTTGCTGAGCTAGGTTTTGCACGGTGCAAAGTTCGTTCTGCTTAAGCTGAACCGCCAGCAATTCCAGCCGCCTTATTCGACCAGTTGAGTTTGTTCGTCCCATGCAACAAATAGGACGTAAAATGTCCTATTTGTCAATTATACGCTGCATACACACCACTGGATTTCAAAGGTACAAAAATGAAAATGAACTATTTCGTCGTCGGGACAAACGACATGGATGCGGCCATTGCGTTTTATGACGGGCTTTTCGACGGGCTTGGCATGAACAAAATGGTCGCATCAGAACGCATGACCTATTGGCTAGGCGATGATTTCGCGTTCGCGGTTGCGCTTCCGTTTGACGGACAGCCCGCAACCAACGGCAATGGCACGATGGTCGGATTCAGCGTGGGGCCTTCGAAAGAAGTGGACCGCAGGCACAAACTCGCGCTTGAGCTAGGGGCCACCTCTGAAGGCGTTCCAAGTCAGAAAGGTCCGCGATACTCTGGATATGTGCGAGATCTGGACCGGAACAAGATTTGCTTGTCTGATTGACCTCCCCCCCTTTCTGGAATCGAAAAAGGCCGGTGCAACGATGCTCCGGCCTTAATACCTATTGCTTAGGCGTAGTGTTAGGCTTTGCCTTTCCACGGCACCAGTCGGCGTTCCGCCATACGCATCAGCATGTCGATACCGAAACCAACAATGCCGATGATAATCACACCCATCAAAATGATGTCCGTGCTTTGGAACTTGGACGCGGTGGTAATCATTTTACCGATGCCTTCCTCGGCGGCGACCAATTCGGCGGCCACAACAGTTCCCCAACATACACCCATCGCAACACGTGCACCGGTGAAGATTTCCGGCAAGCTGTTAGGGATGATGACGTGACGCAAGATTTGCCACTTGGACGCACCGAGTGAGTATGCAGCGTGAACCTTAGTGATACGCACACCGGACACACCCGAGCGTGCGGCGATTGCCATGATCCACAAAGCGGCGAGGAACAGCAGGAAGATCTTGCCGACTTCACCGATACCGAACCAAATGATCACAAGCGGGATCAAAGCCAGTGGCGGAACAGGCCGCATGAATTCCACGATTGGGTCGAACCAACCACGGAACCAGTTGGACAGGCCCATCGCGTAGCCCAGCGGGATGCCAACGATAGCGCCAAGCAAGAAGCCCACGATCACACGGAACAGCGAGAAGCCAAGGTGCACGGTCAGGTAAACGTTCTGATAGCCGTATTTGGCGGTTTCGATAAAGCGGTTCCAGACGGCCTCAGGTGGAGGCAGATAAAGCGGTTGCATCTGCCAACCCGGATTTGGAGAGACGTTGAGGGTACCGCGATCAGTGATCGCAACGTTGGCAAACCCGATGTCAAAAGTAGGCGGCGTCTGCGTTAAGTTGCCTTCGTCATCGCGTTGGCTGGCGTCGAATTCAAATTCCTGACCGTTAATCGCGACAATCCGAGCACCGTCGTTGCGACGATCAACGTCATCATTGCCATCCCAAGCGACGATCTCACTGCGATATACTGTGATCTCGACGGCATCGTTCTTGGCAAAGCCATCACCGGCATCGATTTCAGCGCCGATAGAGTCCTCGCCCGCCTTCAGGACATCAACACGTACGGTTGCGTCATCACGGTTCCCGTCAGCGTCTTGTGCTGTGTAGGTGAACGTATCCTGACCGACAAAAGGCGCAGGTAGGTGCATGAATTTCGGCACGAGCACGGAGCCGGTGAATGAACACCAGATCACAAAGATCAGTCCGACCGAAATGATTGATGCTGCGGTTTCCGAACGCACGGCGCTTTCGTCACCGAATGTCACTGTCTTGAGCGAGGCGTAGTCATTCTTTGGCGTTAGGAAGGTCTTGATCGCCCGCCAAAATACCATGAACAGCAGAATTAATAGGACATAACCCGCCAGATAAGGAACCGCGTTGAAGGCCCCCAACAACACGTTGCCAGTCTCGGCCCAGAGTTCGCTGAACAAGGTGCCGAACTGATATGAGATGATTTCCCAAGTTGACGCGATTTCACAACCGCTCGGTGGCGTAAATCCGGCCTCAAGTGTTTGTCCTTCGGGAATCGTGACTGCGCGCAGATCCGAGACAACTTCGCCAAGGCGCTCGCGTGTACAGACGAGGTTTACATTTCCAGCCATGTTATGCGTCCTCCCCTGTGCGGCCCATAATTTCTTCTTCCATATCCCAAATCATGTTGAGAATTTCATCTCGTTTACTGCCGAAATCAGGGTGCTTCTTAACCTCCCGCAGATCGGCATCAACGCCGAGCTCAGCAAAAGGAAGGTTGTATTCTTTGTGAATACGACCAGGGCGTGGGGCCATAACGATCAAGCGCTCGCCAAGCAACAAAGCTTCTTCAACGGAGTGGGTAATCAGGATGATCGTTTTTCCTGTCTCTTTCCACAGTTTCAGAACGAGGCTTTGCATCTTCTCACGTGTCAGCGCATCAAGTGCGCCAAGGGGTTCATCCATCAAAATGACATCAGGGTCATTGGCGAGACAACGGGCCAGTGCCACACGTTGCTGCATCCCGCCTGACAGTTCGTAAACCATCTTTTCTTTGAAATCTTGCAGGCCAACCACATCAAGCAAATGATCGACGTTGCCCATATAGTCAGCCTTTTTCTTTCCCGCCATACGCGGGCCAAAACTGACGTTATCTCGAACCGACATCCATTCAAACAGGGCGCCCGCCTGAAAGACCATCCCGCGTTCGGCGTCTGGTCCAGTAATCTCGTGGCCATTCAGAACCAGTTTTCCGTCGGTCTGGGCAAGGAAACCCGCAACGATGTTCAGTAGCGTTGTCTTGCCGCAGCCAGATGGCCCGAGCACGCTAAGAAGCTCACCTTGCTTAAGGTCGATTGAAACATCTTGGAGCGCTTGGACATAGCTGCCATTTGGCAGGTCGAAACGCATCGACAGACCTTGGATAGATAATCCGTTCATTGGGGACTCCCTAGCGCCACGGCGCCAAATTGGGTGGGGGTATGGTCAGGTGTGATGGCCTGTACCTTAGAATACGAGGGCCCGGCGTGCGCACCAGGCCCCCGATTTTGGTACTTACATGTCGTTGGCGGAAGCCAATGGACCTGTGTTGATTGCACCCTCGTAGGAGTCCAGTGCGGCATCGATAGAACCCGCTGCAACAAAGACGTCTGCTACACCCTTGAGGTAAGACGGAGCAGATTCACCAAGCCAAGCCGCACCAAGCTGCTCTTCAACAGTTGGGAACACGAATGTCGCCATTGTTGCAGCAGTGGCTTCAACGTCCATACCAGCGTCCTGAGCGATGACAGGCAACATTGTGTCTGCCATGTCACCAGCATTCCACATGGCGTTAGCTTCTGCTGTCACCGCAAGGAACTTTGAAACTGTTTCGCTGTTTTCAGCAACCCATCCAGTCGGTGCGGATGTTACATCAAACACCAAAATGCCGAGGGCTGTTTTCTCGTCACCGGTCATCAATGTGTTGCCACTTTCCAGTGCACGACGCAGCGAACCGCCCCAACCACACATCATATCGATGGAACCTTGTGCCAGTGCCGCCGCACCGTCTGGTGGTGACATGTCGACGACGTCAAGTGAGGACACGTCCACGCCAAAGTGGTCCATCTGACGCAAGAAGCCGTAGTGCGCAGCTGTGCCGAGTGGAACTGCAACCTTGGAGCCCGCGAGATCGGCTACGGAAGACGCATCGATTTCGAGGTCAGAACGTACAACGCAGTTGTCATTGTCAGCGTAGGACACTGCAACGTCGAGCATCTGAAGGTCTTGCCCCGCGGATGTTGCAACAACGAATGGTGGAACACCTTGGGAAACGGACATCTGAACGTCACCGGATGCCATAGCTGCGGACATCGCAGTACCGGTGTCAAAAGACACCCAGTTGATTTCCATGCCGAGTGCTTCTTCGTATGTGCCATTAACTTTGGCGTATTGGAATGGCATTGGCCACTCAAGGAAGTAGCCGACCGTGATTGCGTGACCGTCTGCCATAGCAGTAGAGCCAGTCAGAGCAGCGACTGCGCTAAGAACGATAGCGCCAGTTGTTTTCTTGAACATTGGGATTCCCCTGTTGGTTGGAGCGTTACCCGATTTGGATTGGGCAACTTTATTGTTATGTCCCACCCTAGTGAGACGTGCTTTTCGCGTGATCAGCGTAGGTAGCGAATGGACTTCACGTCAATTGGTTTTCCGAAATTGGCCCTATTGGCACCCATTTGCTGGCCCTATCAAAGGGGTCAAGTAGGCCCGTTGCAGATTCAGGCCACTGCGCATGATAATCCAGTTAAATCCGCGAACGTGGATCAACAGGAACGTCGACCAACAGGAAACAGGGTTGAATATAGCTATCCGAGGTTCGCGAACTGCGCCTTTAAAAGCGCCTCATCGTACTCGTCCTGCGCGGTGCTGTCATAGACGACGCCCCCGCCCACGTTCAGCTGCACAGATCCGTCTGCTCGATACATCAACGTGCGGATCGCAACGTTGAATTCCATTGCGCCATCCGGCGCGATCCATCCGATTGACCCGCAATAGGCGTCACGTGGCTGCGTTTCAATTTCAGCGATGATTTCCATCGCCCGCACCTTGGGTGCACCCGTAATTGACCCGCATGGAAACAGCGCCATGAACAGGTCTTTGATGTTGGTTCCGTCTACGACCTTGGACGTGATGGTCGATGTCATCTGATGTAAGGTCGCAAAACGTTGGACAGTGAACAGTTCTGGCACCTTCACACTGCCTATCTCAGACACGCGCGACATGTCGTTGCGTAGCAGATCAACAATCATCAGGTTCTCAGCGCGGTTCTTCTCAGACGCTTGCAAACCATCGCGCAGCGCGTCGTCTTCGGCGGGTGTTTTCCCACGCGGGGCTGTGCCCTTCATCGGTTTCGTTTTCAGCTCACCATCTGAGGAGAGCTTGAAAAACAATTCAGGCGATCGCGACAGTAATGCTACGCCATCCAAATCCACCAACGCACCATGCGGCACAACTTGGCGCTGCTTTAACCCTGCATAAAGTACATCTGATGACGTGGTTGAACGTGTGGCGATCGGGAAAGTTAGGTTCACCTGATAGATATCGCCCGCACCGATGTAGTCATGCACGACGCTAAAGGCTTGCCCATACTTTTGCGCACTCCACTGCGGACTTAATTGGTCCAGCTCGGCAGGTGTTTCAATCACCTCAGCAGTCAGCGGTTGCGGCGCGTCGAAAACACCAAAGTGGATAAGCGGAACTTCACGGTTTTCCGGCAACAACTGTTCAAGCTTGTGCGACGTCAGGTACCCGAACTCGTACGACACATATCCGGCAAGCCATTTCCCATCCGCTTGCGCCTGTTGCATCGCGGCAAAGGCCGCGTCGACCTCAGCGGGCGTATCAGCGCGAATAACATCACTTGGCTGCGAAAACTCCGCTCCATTCCCGCTTGGCCCTTTGTCAAAGACCACTCTTGATGGGCGATCCTGCGTCAAAAGTCAGCAGCGATCCGCATTTCGCGCAAGGGGCGCACTACGGCAATCGCGTCCTGATAGATCTGATGGGATTTGTAAGCCTGAAGTGCGGCGTCATCGACGAATTCAGCATAGACAACAACATCAATTTCGCCGGACAGCGCATCAACTTGGCTGTTTTGAACGACCTCAAAAACGGACGCATACGGGATATCTGCCAACATCGAAAGCCCGTCAACAATCCGCGCAACGTCTGCCTTGTCCTTGGCACTAAAGAGGACAACGTGGCGAATGAATGTTCTGTCTGGCATGGCGAAACCTGTTCTCAAAGGGCATCAATGGTTGGCGAACATGTGGCTTAGATGATGGGCGGTTTCAAGGTGTGACCGTGTGTTTGCAGCTGCGGGTCAACTATCGCTCAGCCTAATGATGTACCGAAGCCCATAATCCGGCCCTTTCCTAAAACACTTCGAGCAGGGTCAACGCGAACGGCGCGAATGCTCAACGGGGAATAACCTGACCGTGGCAAGACGTTGCCGCACCACAAAAAAAGAGCCCCCGCATCGCTGCGGAGGCCCTGTTGATTTAAGCTGTTCTTCGCTTAGGAAGCGACTTCGTCTTCATGTGGAAGAACCAGGTTCAGGACCACAGCCATCAAAGCTGTCGGCGCAACAGCGGATGTTGCCAAAACCTTCAGCGTAGCAGGCAGGTACTGAACAGCCGTTGGCACAAGGTTCAGACCCAGACCAAAGGCGAGCGAGACTGCGATGATAACCATGTTACGACGGCTCATCTGAACCTCAGACAGCATGTTAAGACCAGCAGCAGCGACCATACCAAACATCACAATCACACCGCCGCCAAGAACGGGCAGTGGCATAGATGCGATGACAGCGCCGATTTTTGGCATCAAGCCACAGACGATCATGATCAGACCAGCGATTGTCACAACGTGGCGCGACATAATGCCTGTCATACCAACGATACCGACGTTTTGGCTGAAGGATGTGTTTGGCAAACCACCGAACACGCCTGCAATTGCGGTTCCAAGACCGTCAGCGTAGGTCGCACCAGCAACTTCTTCGTCTGTTGCATCACGCGCAGCGCCTGCTTTTGCAGTCGCGGATACGTCGCCAACAGTTTCAATTGCAGACACGATGGACACGATTGTCACCGCGATAACAGCCCCAAGGTTGAACTCAAACCCATATGGCAGCGGCTTGATTGGAGTGATCCAAGACGCACCTGACACGGCACCGAAGTTGACCATGCCCAGCGCGAACGCCAATGCATAACCCGCCAAAAGACCGATCAGAATCGAGGCGTTAGACAGCGTGCCTTTGGTGAAGAACTTCAGCAGCAAGGACACGACGATCACCGTCAAAGCAACTGCCCAGTGCTTAAGGGAGCCGAAGCTTTCAGCTTCCATTTGGAATGACGCTGCACCACCCGCTGCGTACTTGATCGCAACTGGAATGAGATACAGACCAATCGCAAGGATCACGAGACCCGTCACGAGAGGTGGGAACAACCAACGCAACTGCTTGATCACAGCGCCCAACGCGAAGTGGATCATACCGCCAATGATACAAGCCGTCAGTGCGACGCTCAGGCCCATTGTGGCTGCGATGCCGGCAAGCACACCAACAAACGCAAAAGATGTACCCTGCATGATCGGCAAACGCGCACCAATCGGGCCTATGCCGATAGTTTGAAAGAGTGTCGCGACACCCGCAAACAGCATCGCCATTTGAATCAGGTAAATTTGCTCTGGCCCGCCAAACGCAAGGCCAGCTGCCCCTGCGACGATGATGGATGGCGTCACGTTTGAGGCGAACATCGCCAGCACGTGTTGAAGTCCAAGCGGTACCGCCTGCGCCAACGGCGGCGTCACGTTTGGATCTGAATAAGCTGTATCTGTCATTGTTATTGTCCCTTTTATTTCCCTAGAGTTAGTTTTGACCCTTCTTGCGCGGGCTTCGTCTATGGCTCGATGATGACTGGACCGTCGAACCAATGTTCTTGTAAATTCTCACCCGAACCAATCCTATCGACCACAGCAAAGAGGCCGGGGGATGTAAGCGGGGTACACACTCCATGCCATATGTTGCGGTGAAAATTGATCGCCTGTCCAGATTTTGTGATGAATGCTTGCGGATTACCCGGCACACCGTTGTTATCTTGCGCCACTATTACGAGGAACGAATGCTCGGTCATCGGGATGAACGCTTGGCTGCCATCAGGATGACGTTCCATCATCTTTAACGTGTACGGAAGGTTGCGTGGTTGCGCGTTAAACAGGCTAATGCCCGCCTTACCGTCAGTGAAATCAAGCTCCGCGCGATCATGAAACCGCCCACACAAACCCTGATTGATGATCTTGTCTGCCTCACCCGTGCAGTCCAGCACGTCGCCAAACGGGGCGAAGGCGTCTGCGGTTAGTGGGTGCGCTTTGACGTGGCTCATGCGAAGTGATCCAACAGGCGGTGCTCAGCGATGCGTTCAACTTGCTTACAAGCGGTGAGAAATTCAGTTTCGGTGTCATGTTCAATGCGCGTGTAGAACGCAGCCAAAATGCTGGCCTTATCATTGTCACGTACGGCTATAATAAAGGGGAAGCCGTGCTTTTCAACGTATTGGGTGTTGAGTGCCTGAAACGTCTCGCGTTCTTCGTCGGTCAACGCATCCAGCCCAGCGCCCGCCTGTTCAGATGTACTTTCGGCTGTGAGGCGACCAGCGGCGGCAAGCTTACCCGCCAAATCAGGGTGCGCGATCAAAACGCTAAGACGTTCGTCACGGCTGGCGCTACGAAACATCCGGCAAAGCGCAGAGTGAACGCCGGTGGCGCTGTCGTGCGTTACACCAAGGCCCAGCGCATAGGCACGTTCTGCAATCCACGGTGAGTGTTCAAAGATACTACCAAAAGCCGTCACGAAGTCTGCTGCTTCCATCTGGCTCGGACGCGCCCAACGTTTCGCCGGGTTTTGCGCGGCCCAATGGTCTGCAATTTCTTCACGGGTCGCGAACCAAACACCTTCATGGCCGTTGGCGTAGGTGATGAAATCTTGCAGGGCTTGTGCGCGGCCCGGACGCCCAACAAGTCGGCAATGCAGACCGAGCGACATCATCCGCCCGCCTTCCGCGTAAAGCACATCAAACGTGGACTTCAGATAGTCAAAGAACTGCGTACCAGAGTTGAAACCCTGCGGCGTGGCAAACCGCATATCGTTACAGTCCAATGTATAAGGGACAATCAACTGGTCCTGCTCGCCGAACTCTAACCAGTATGGAACGTCATCGGCGTAACTGTCTGCGATATACTTGAAGCCACCCTCTTCGGCGGCCAAACGGATCGTGTTTGCGCTCGAACGCCCTGTGTACCACCCCGTTGGGCGAGTACCGATAATCTCGGTGTGCAACCGAACTGCCTCGGCGATCTGCGCACGTTCCTCGGCCTCGGGCATGTCTTTATGCTCGACCCATTTCAAACCATGCGACGCGACTTCCCAGCCTGCCTCAAGCATGGCCTTCAGCTGCTCGGGTGCACGGGCGAGCGCCGTTGCAACGCCGTAAACAGTTATTGGTAAGTGGCTCAGGATACGGTGAAGACGCCAAAAACCTGCCCGCGCACCATATTCATAGATTGATTCCATGTTGGCATGGCGTTGCCCCGGCCACGCAGCTGCACCGACGATCTCGGACAAAAACGCCTCTGACGCGGCATCCCCGTGGAGGATGTTGTTCTCTCCGCCTTCTTCATAATTAAGTACAATTTGCACTGCGATACGTGCATCGCCCGGCCAATTCGCAATTGGTGGTGTCGCGCCGTAACCCGTAAGGTCGCGCGGATATGCAGATTTATCGGTCATTGGTGCCCCTATTTCTTAATTGGATGTTAATCTAAGAAAACCGCAGCATTATCAAGAAATTCCTGAAAGACTCTTTCGTGACCCTTGTTTGCACCGCGGCTAACGGCCCGTGGTGTCGACATTTTCAACGTACTCGTTTTTTATTGCGAATAATTCGCAACTACATTGACTTCCCGTCCCCAGCGCCCATAACTCAGGGTGAAACCCATTGGAGACATAAGCATGTCCTCGCGTACCCTAATTGTAACCGCGGTTCTCATCTTAGGTGTGATCGCCGCCGTTCTTTTCGGCCGCTCAGCATCTAGCCCAGCGGCGCAAACCCCTGAATTCAAGGTCGTGACAACCTTCACGGTAATCGCTGACATGGCCCGGAACGTCGCTGGTGACGCGGCAACTGTTGAATCCATCACCCGTGCTGGCGCTGAAATTCACGGTTACCAACCGACGCCGCAAGACCTTGTTCGCGCGTCCGGTGCTGACCTGATCCTTTGGAACGGTATGAACCTTGAACTCTGGTTTGAGCAATTCATCGGCAACCTTGGCGACGTCCCATCCGCAACGATCTCTGAGGGGATTGAAACGATATCCATTGCGGCGGGAAGCTATGAAGGCCTACCCAACCCACATGCTTGGATGGGCTTGGGTAATGCATTGGTCTATATCGACAACATTCAAGCAGCGATGTCTGAACATGATCCGGAAAACGCCGCAATCTACGCTGCAAACGCGACTGCTTATAAAGCCGAAATTACGGACGCGATCGCTCCATTGCGCGAGCATATCCTTGCGATCCCTGAAAGTGAGCGCTGGCTTGTGACCTGCGAAGGCGCATTTAGCTACATCGCGCGGGACTTTGGATTGAAGGAAGCCTACCTCTGGCCGATGAACGCCGACCAAACAGGCACGCCGCAACAGGTGCGCAACGTCATTGATACCGTGCGCGAAAATAATGTCCGTGCTGTGTTTTGTGAAAGCACAGTCAATACTGACCCCGCCGAACAGGTCGCCCGTGAAACCGGTGCGCGCTACGGAGGCGTTCTATATGTGGACTCGCTATCGCTCGAGGGTGGCCCTGTACCGACCTATCTAGACCTTCTGCGCGTCACGACTGAAACAATCGTTGAGGGGCTGACACAATGAACTTACCGCCCCCAGCAGAGCACCAAACGTCAAAAAACCAAGCGGGCCTGTATGCTGACGGGTTGACCGTGACCTACCGCAACGGTGTTACAGCGCTAAAAGACGCGAGCTTTGCCATTCCGCGCGGCACGATCGCTGCATTGGTCGGAGTGAATGGCGCGGGGAAATCGACGCTGTTCAAAGCAATCATGGGGTTCTTGCCCGCTGCGGCTGGTGAAATCGGCGTGTTGGGTCAAACCGTTCACCAAGCGATCAAAGCAGGCATTGTCGCTTATGTTCCGCAGGCCGAAGAGGTCGATTGGTCTTTTCCGGTATTGGTTGAAGACGTTGTGATGATGGGGCGCTATGGGCATATGGGCCTGTTGCGCCGCCCCAAATCCGCCGATCATGAAGCCGTTGCAAATGCGTTGGCCCGTGTTGGCATGACCGACTTTGCGGACCGCCAGATCGGGGAACTTTCCGGCGGGCAACGCAAACGCGTGTTTCTTGCACGCGCACTTGCGCAAAACGGCCAAGTCATCCTTCTGGATGAACCGTTTACCGGCGTCGATGTGCAAACTGAAGAAGCCATTATCACCCTTCTGCGTGAGTTGCGCGATGAGGGTCGCGTGATGCTCGTCTCCACCCATAACCTCGGGTCGGTTCCTGAATTTTGCGACCAAACCGTGCTGGTCAAGGCGACCGTGTTGAACTTTGGGCCGACCGAGGAAGTCTTTACGAAAGACAACCTCGAGGCCGCGTTCGGAGGCGTGTTGCGCCACTTCGTTCTGGGCGGTGATGATCTACATGACGATGACGATGAGCGTAAAGTGACGATCCTTACGGACGACGAACGCCCGTTTGTTATCTACGACGACCAAACAAAGACCCGCCCAGAGCAGGACGGAAAATGACCTACCTGCTAGAACCCTTCACTTACACGTTCATGCTCAACGCGATGTTCGTGTCGGCGCTTGTGGGGGCGGTCTGCGCATTTTTGTCCTGCTATCTGATGCTGAAAGGCTGGTCGCTGATCGGGGACGCGCTGTCCCACTCTATCGTGCCCGGCGTCGCAGGCGCTTACATGCTCGGTCTGCCCTTTGCACTTGGCGCGTTTCTGTCTGGCGGTTTGGCCGCGTCCGCGATGTTGTTCCTCAACCAACGGACGGGGCTGAAGGAAGACGCCATCATCGGGCTGATCTTCACCAGTTTCTTTGGACTGGGTCTGTTCATGGTCTCCGTCTCTCCGGTCGCGGTGGACGTGCAAACCATCATCCTCGGAAATATCCTCGCGATCACACCGTCTGACACGATCCAACTGGCGATCATCGGCGTGGTTTGCCTCGTAGTCCTGTTGGTAAAATGGAAAGACCTCATGGTTGCGTTCTTTGATGAGAACCATGCGCGTTCCATCGGACTTCGCCCCGAACGTTTGCGGTTCATGTTTTTCGTGCTTCTTTCAGCGGCCTGCGTTGCAGCGTTGCAAACGGTGGGTGCCTTCCTTGTGATCGCAATGGTCATCACCCCCGGTGCAACAGCCTATTTACTGACCGACCGTTTCCCACGTTTACTGGTCATTTCTGTCGCCATCGGTTCGCTCTCGAGCTTCACGGGCGCGTATATTTCCTACTTTCTGAACGGTGCGACCGGCGGGGTTATAATCTGCCTGCAAACGGCACTATTCGTTTTGGCCTTCTTTTTCGCACCCAAGCACGGCCTGATCGCAAACCGTCGTCGCGCAGCGGAGGCGTTAAGAGCATGAGTGAACTCCTCCTCCCCTTTCAATTCCCCTTCATGCACGGTGCGTTTTACATCGCGTTGCTGATTGGCCCTCCAACGGCATTGCTAAGCTGTTTCCTCGTTCTCAAAGGCTGGTCCTTGATGGGGGACGCGGTTTCCCACGCAGTCCTTCCTGGCGTGGTCCTAGCCTACATTGTGGGCATCCCGCTGATCATCGGGGCATTTATTGCGGGTATGGTGTGCTCACTACTCACCGGATACCTCGATGCGAACAGCCGCGTGCGTCAGGACACGGTCATGGGCGTTGTGTTCTCTGGCATGTTCGGGTTCGGGTTGGTTTTGTACACAAAAATCGAAACCAATGTGCATTTGGACCACATCCTGTTTGGTAACATGCTGGGTGTCACACCGGTTGATCTTTGGACGTCAGGTGTGATTGGCGTGATTGTGAGTGTCGCCTTGCTTGTGGGTTGGAAAGACCTGTTATTGCATGCGTTTGACCCTGCCCAAGCGCGGGCCATCGGTCTACCGACCAAGTTGCTCCACTACGGGTTACTGACCATCCTGTCGCTCACGATTGTTGCTACATTAAAGGCAGTGGGCCTTATCCTCGCGATTGGCTTGCTCATCGCACCGGGGGCAATCGCGTTTCTGATCACACGGCAATTCAAGCACATGCTGATCATCGCGGTTGTTGTCTCAACACTATCGCTAGTCTCTGGTGTTTACTTGAGCTTCTTCATCGGCTCTGACCCGGGCCCGACCGTCATCTTGACGTTAACAGCCTTTTTCATTGCAGCATTTATCTATCGCACCATCCGCAACAAATCTCGTGAAGCGCTGAACGTTTGAAACGCAACGTTAGTAGACGTTAACCGGCCCTAGTCATCATCATCCAACAGGATGCGGGCTGCGTTGCCTTTGTCGTCGTCATATTGATCCGAGCGAACCGTCCAAAGGAAAGCTGTTAACCCGACCCCCCCCAAGATCAGGGAAACGGGGATCAATATCACAAGCACATTCATCGCACGAACCTCATTCTTTGGGAGTTAAGCAATACGGTAATGGACGACACCGACATTGCAAGGGCCGCTGCTAAAGGTGTCGCAAAGCCAGCAAGCGCGATCGGGACCGCAATCATGTTGTAAACAGCGGCAATCGCAAAGTTTTGCGTGGAAAGCTTGCGGGTCGCTTTTGCGACGGCCAACACCAAAGGCAAGTCCGCAAATGTCTCACGCAGGGCGACAACGTCCGCAGCGTTGCGGGATGCCTCAAGTGCGGAAGACGGTGCGATCGACGCATGGGCAGACGCCAACGCAGCCGTGTCGTTCAGGCCGTCACCAACCATCAAGACATTGTGTCCTTGATCCGCCAATGCATTGAGGCGCATCAGTTTGTCTTCTGGGCGTGCTTGATAGGTTACGGGAAGGGATAGCTGTTCTGCCAAACGGGTTGCAGGTTCCTTTGCATCGCCTGTGATAATCTCGCAGGGGAGTTTCAAACCACCAAGCGCGTCTTCAACACCTTCGCGAACGTGATCTTGCGCTTCAATCTGAACGGCTTGTTCGGATCCAACCTTGATGCCCAGTCCCGTGAAACGCGCGTCAAGCCATTCCCCGCGTCCAAGTTGCACCGGTTGACCATTGAATTTGCCTGCAACACCCTGCCCTGCGATTTCTTGGATATCGTCAAGTGAGGCCGGAAGAACGTCTGGCAGCCCAGCCGTGAGCGCCTTTGACAACGGATGATGAGAGGATTGCGCGAGCGCTTTGGCGATCGATTTCTCAGTATCGCTCAAACCATCAAGCCCGACTAAAGCGGGTGTGGTGAGCGTGCCCGTTTTGTCGAACACGATGTGGTCGACTTCGGATAGCCGCTCAAGCGCAGTGGTGTGTTTCACCAAGAAACCCGCTGAGAACAAACGGCTGACTGCTGCAGTTGAGACGGCAGGAACAGCAAGACCAAGCGCACAGGGGCACGTGATAATAAGCACTGCAATCGCGATGTTCAGAGCATGGCGAATGTCACCCGTGGCAAATGCCCAACCTAAGAAAGCAACGAATGAAAGTAGGTGAACAGCCGGCGCATAAATCTGCGCGGCACGGTCTGCCAATGCGGTGTAGCTGTTGCGCCCGTTCTCGGCAGTCTCAATCAGTGCGGCCATGCGGCGCAAAGATGTATCCTCACCCACGGCTGTCGCGCGGATCTGGAACGGTGCGCTAAGGTTGATTTCGCCAGCCTGCAATACATCACCACTTTGCACGGAAACGGCGGCACTTTCACCCGTCAAAAGCGCACGATCCATTAATGCCTTTGGCGAGGTTAGCACGCCGTCAACCGGCACCCGCGCACCAGAGGGGACCATAATATCATCCCCGATATTGAGGCTCATGGTGCTAACAGTTTGCGTACCGCTCGGCGTGATCCGCTCAGCGGTTTGTACTTCGAGCGCGGTCAATTCCTTAGCAGCGGAACGGGCGGCAGAACGGGTCTGATGATCCATGTAGCGGCCGATCAGCAGGAAGAACGTCAAAGACAGTGCCGCGTCGAAATAGGCATGCGCGCCACTATTGAGCGTTTCAAACAATGACATCCCCGCAGCCAGCGCAATCGCCAGCGAAATCGGAACATCCATGTTTAAACGTTTCACCCGCAGGGCGGACCACGCATTTTGAAAGAACGGCTGACCGGAATAGGCGACGACAGGCAAAGCGATCATCGCAGAGATTAGATGAAACAAATCACGCGTCGCATCGCTGGCACCGGACCAAACGGCAACCGACAACAACATAACGTTCATCATTGCGAAACCGGCAACTGCAAGGCGCACCAACAACGTCCGCCCGATGTCATCACGCGCCGCATTGAGTGCTTGGAGGTCCAGCGGATACGCTTCAAAGCCTAAATCCGCCAAGCCTGCTTCGATCTTGCTCGGGTCGACAGCGCCTTCAACGGTCAACCGCTTCAAGGACAGGTTCACACGTACCGACCGCACGCCGGAAATCTTACTTAGCCCGCGTTCGATCTTACCGATGCACGCAGCACAATGAATTGTCGGCAACGAATACTGCACACCCGGACCGGCTGCGACCTCTTCTGCGAGTGGGACTGCAGAGCAAGCTGGACAAGCGGAAATCATGACGCGATCCGAACAATGATGCGTTGCTCAAACAGTGTGCCATCTTCGGAGCGGGCTTTTAGGCGTAGGTTCCAATTGCCACCACCACCGTCAATCACAGCGCGCAGGGCCTCACCGTCGAACACAAAATCAGGGATCTGGTCTTGGCCTACGTGTGTTGCGCGGCCAAATATGGCCTGTTCAATGTTGGGCGATATTGGTGTTCCGTTTTCAAGGATCACCAAAGACAAGGTATCGCCGTCCAGTTCTGCGGAAACGTCCCAGCCAAGCGCTTCTTGGGCGGCGCGGTTTTCATCGAACACTTGCCCGGCGACATAGGAGTTCGCGACCTCCAAGCCTGGAAATGTTCGCACCGCTTGATATGCCAATGTCAGGTTCACAGCGATGATGATGCCAAATGCAACGCCGAAGCCTGCAAGGACATGCCACCCTTTTATCTCTGCCATTATTCGTCCTTCCCGTTAAACGTCGTAGCTTGGCTAGCGCGTATGTCTGCGTCAACGTCCTCGACCCAAAGCCGCAGCGCGGTCGTGTCGCTAGATGCTGCGGGGTCTTGTGGACGTGCAGTCACATAGACCCGTTGAAGAATGGTCGTGTCAGCCGGAACGACCAGATTGTGTTGTCCATCACGTCCCTCAAGTTCAATCCGCAAAATATCGTCACTGGTGAGGCTGATATGGAACACGCGGTCTTCACCCGCTTTGTTACGCAGGCGAACATCATAAATGTTACGAACAGCGCCGTCAGATTGCAGCACATAAGTTGGGTTGCGCACAGGGCTGACAGTTAGTTCGATATCGGAACGGACAAACAGCGCATAAAGAAGCGCAACGCCGATGGTCGCCCAAATTGTGGTGTAGAGAATCGTCCGTGGGCGGAGGATTTTTTTCAAGATCGGCGCCGCCGGCTGACCAGCACGTTCAGCGGGCTCGTCAGACAGGGCGATATAGTCAATCAAACCGCGTGGCTTGCCAATCTTGTCCATAACGTCGTCACAAGCATCAATACAAAGTGCGCAGGTGATACACTCCATCTGCTGCCCATCGCGGATGTCGATCCCCATCGGGCAAACATTCACGCAAGCCATGCAATCAATGCAATCACCTGACTTATTTTCATGTTTCTTACCGCGTTCTTCACCGCGCCATTCTCGGTACGCCACGGTGATTGTATCTGGGTCCATCATGGCAGCCTGAATGCGCGGCCATGGGCACATGTAGATACACACCTGTTCGCGCATGAAACCACCGAACACGAACGTCGTGGCTGTTAGCGCCGCGATGGTCATGTAGGCGACTGGGTGCGCAGTTAAGGTTACAAGGTCATGAAGAAGCGTCGGTGCGTCCGTGAAGTAAAAGACCCAAGCCCCGCCTGTTCCGATCGCGATGAGGAGCCAAGTAAACCACTTTGTCAGGCGCAGACGCCATTTACGGATATCCCACTTCCCCCGGTACAGACGAAGGCGTGCGTTTCGGTCGCCTTCAATCCAACGTTCAACAAGAATGAATAGATCGGTCCAAACCGTTTGCGGGCAGGTATAGCCACACCAAACGCGACCAAGCGCCGAGGTGAATAGAAACAACCCCAAGCCAGCCATAATGAGAAGACCCGCAACGAAATAGAATTCATGCGGCCAGATTTCGATCCAGAGAAAGTAGAACCGGCGACTCGCCATGTCGACCAAAACCGCTTGATCCGGAAGATTTGGCCCACGATCCCAGCGGATCCACGGCGTGAGATAATAGACCCCCAAAGTGACGACCATAATCACCCATTTCAGGTTCCGAAATTTTCCGGAGACCCGACGTGGAAAGATCGGTTCTTGTGGGGCGTAAAGTGGGCGGTCTGACATTTAGTTGATTCCTGTTCGCGACACCATCTCACTACCTACGTGGCAAACAACTAGCCTTGATCTGTATCAATGAAGCTGGCTGATGCCAAAGTGTTGATAGCCATTCCCTGAAATGGAAAAAGCCGCCCGACCTTGGCAGGTTGGGCGGCCTATTTTCAGCTGAATTTTTGCTTACTCACCGCCACCTAAGGCATGAACATAGACAGAAACAGCGCGCACGTCGACATCACTGAGACGTTGGCCCCACGCTGGCATTACACCGAAACGTGCATTGGTGACGGTTTCTGTGAGAGTGTCACGGTCACCGCCATAGAGCCAAATCGCATCAACAAGGTTTGGCGCGCCAAGGAACTTGTCGCCAAGACCTTCGTCACCGTGACAGGCTGCACAGTTGTCCAAGAACAACTCTGAACCGGCCTGCGCTAGATCCGCGTCAAAATCTGAAGACGACAGGCTTGCCACGTATTCAACGACGGCACCGATCTCTTCTTCCTCAAACAGGTCACCATACGCGGGCATTTCGGAATAACGCGCATCTAGATCTGTTTCGTTGCGAACACCGTGCGTAATCGTTGCCGAGATGCTTTCGATATCGCCACCCCAGAGCCAATCATTGTCCAAGAGGTTCGGGTAGCCAACAGCGCCCGCAGCACCGGAACCATGACACTGGCTACACTGAGCGCGGAAAACAGACCCGCCACGCGCAACCGCATAACGATGCAAGTCACTGGACGGAGGCAACGTTGTCAGGTCCGCAGCGACCAACTCAGCAACAAGCGCTTCGTTTTTTGCTTCGTGCTCGACGATATCGGCGGCAACTTGACCACGGGTTGAGAAACCCAACATGCCCTGTGTCGCGCCTGAAATCATCGGCCAAGCAGGATATGCGATCGTGTAGGCAATTGCCCAAACGATACAGGCGTACAGTGTCCACAACCACCAGCGCGGTAGTGGGTTGTTCAGCTCTTCGATACCATCCCAGCTGTGGCCAGTGGTCTCAACGCCGGTTTCTTCGTCTACTTTGCGTTCAGACATTATCAAGCCCTTTCAATTCGCGACGTTTGCTTACGTTAGTCTTGGTCACAGGTGTGTCGGAGGAAGCCGAAGGATTAGCTTCGTTCCGGAATGGAATGAGGCTCGCGTCTTCACGCGCGCTTCGATGGCTTGGTAAGAATGTCCATATTGCAGCCCCGAGAAAGAAGGCGAACATTGCTATCAAGACCCAGCTGTCCGCGAGTTCTCGCATAAAGGTGTAGGTTTCCATGTTCTCCCTCCCTATCGGCTTGCGTCAGGTGTGAAGGTCGAGAAGTCAACCATCGTGCCCAAGACCTGCAAGTATGCAATCAAGGCGTCCATTTCAGTCAATTCTGGCTGGCCGTCAAAATTGGACACGGCCGCACCAGGGTAGCGTTCGACGAGACCATCCCAATCACCAAACGGGTCAACCTGGACCATAAGGTCCGCGCTCGCCTGTTCGATCATCTCGTCAGTGTAAGGAACGCCAACGAAACGGTGCGTGCTAAGCAGAGCTTCGATGTGCTCGCCCTCGATCTCTGTGTTCGCAAGGAAGCCGTACTTCGGCATGATGCTTTCCGGTACAACCGATTGCGGATCGGTCAAATGATCCACATGCCATGCATCCGAATAACGCTGACCAACGCGGGCCAAGTCAGGGCCTGTGCGCTTGGACCCCCACTGGAACGGGAAGTCGTAGATCGACTCACCAAGGTGGGAGTAGTCCTCGGTCTCACCGTTGCGACCGTATC
>DQCL01000269.1 GCA_003533975.1 Octadecabacter sp.
CCATGTCGTTAGCCTGATCGGGTCATCAGGGTCGGGCAAATCCACACTGCTTCGCTGCGCCAACCTGTTAGAGGACAGCCAGCAAGGCGATGTGCTGTTTTGCGGGGAACCCGTAACATGGAAGGGCAACGGCCTTGCGCGTCACCCTTCTGATCGCGCCCAAATGATCCGAATCCGTACGAACCTCAGTATGGTGTTCCAGCAGTTCAACCTGTGGTCCCACATGACGATCCTACAAAACGTGATGGAAGCGCCATTGACCGTTTTGAAGCGGGATCGCGAAGAAGTCGAAGCATCTGCACGCAAGTATCTGGAAAAGGTCGGCATCGGTGACAAATGCGATGTGTATCCGGCGATGCTGTCTGGCGGCCAACAACAACGCGCCGCGATTGCGCGTGCCCTGTGCATGGAACCAAAGGCCCTGCTGTTTGATGAACCGACTTCAGCGTTGGATCCAGAATTAGAGCAGGAGGTTGTTAAAGTTATCAAAGACTTGGCGACTGAAGGCCGCACGATGCTCGTCGTCACCCATGACATGCGCATGGCCCGTGATATTTCGGACCACGTCGTGTTCCTGCATCAAGGCCTCATCGAAGAGCAAGGCCCGCCAGAGGAACTGTTCACAAATCCAAAGTCAGACCGCCTGCGCGGTTTCCTTTCCGTCACGCAAACGGCTTAGGCCATTGCCTTTTTCGCCCGCGCGGACAATCCTACGCGGCAGTTTGGCGACCATTTTATGAGTCGCCCTTTCATCTTAAGGAGAAACACGATGAAAAATCTTATCCTTACGACCGCTGCGGTCGCACTCACCGCTGGCATGGCAATGGCTGATGGCCACTCTGTTGTGCGCATGGGCACTGAGGGCGCTTACGCTCCTTGGAACTTCATCAACGACGCTGGCGAAGTCGACGGCTTTGAGCGCGAGCTTGGTGATGAGCTTTGCGCCCGCGCTGAACTCACATGTGAGTGGGTCACAAACGAGTGGGACAGCATTATCCCGAACCTCGTATCCGGCAACTACGACACAATCATCGCTGGCATGTCCGTCACAGACGAGCGTGACGAAGTGATCGACTTCACAATGGCATACACACCAGCAGACCCGACGTCTTTCGTCGCGCTGTCTATGGATGTTGACCCTGCCGCTGGCGTTGTTGCGGCACAGACTGGTACAATTCAGGCGGCCTACATTGCTGAGCAAGGTTGGACACTGGTTGAATTCGCAACACCAGAAGAAACACTCGCAGCCGTTCGCGGTGGTGAAGCTGACGCGGTCTTTGCTGACAAATCCTTCCTCGCAGCCGCACTTGAAGGCCAGGAAGAACTTGTCATGCTTGAGCAGGAAGTGTCCTTGGGCGCTGGCGTTGGCATGGGTATCCGTGAAAGCGACAACGAGCTGCGTGACACCTTCAACACAGCGATCCAGTCCATGAAAGATGACGGTTCCCTCAACGAACTGATCACGAAGTGGGAAGTTGCTTCAACTTTCGAATAAACTAATCTTCGCGCCCGCCCCTAACTTTGGGGCGGGCGCATCCCAATCATCTGATTGAGCCATACCATTTTTGAATTTTGCGCAGACCCCAGCACCTTAGAGACCTTCAAATGGCTCTCCTGCTACCTGACCACAGGCAAGCACATGGGGTTCTATTGGTCATTCCTGACCGTCCTGACATTACTGGCAATTACGGCCCCCCTTGCGCTTTCATTTGGCATGGGCGGCGCAATGGCCGCGCGTTCGCGTATTGCTCCGGTTTCATGGCTGGGCAAAGGTTATATCGCGATTGTACGCGGCGTTCCCGACATAGCATTCTTTCTGTTTTTCGTTATCGCGCTGGATCAAGGCATCGAATACCTGCGTCATCAAGCGCTCTGCCCTGACTGGCCCGATGCAATACGGCAAGGCAATGACTTCATTGTTTGTCAGGCGGCGAAAATGCCCCTTAGCAACGCCGCCCCCGAAGTCCATGACCGCTACGGGTTCTTCATCGCCGTCTTCACCTTTGCCATCGTGTTCGGCGCCTTTGCGGGCAACGTTCTGTTCGGCGCAATGAAGGCCGTGCCGAAGCCGCAAATCGAAACAGCTGAATCCTATGGCATGACACGCCGCCAGACGTTCTGGCGCATCGTCGTGCCGCAAATGTGGGTCTACGCCCTGCCCGGCTTGGGCAACCTGTGGATGGTGCTGATCAAAGCCACGCCATTGCTGTTCCTGCTTGGGGTCGAGGACATCGTCTATTGGGCGCGCGAACTCGGTGCGACCAAGACACCGCGCTTTACGGATTACCCGCACGCCGATTGGCGCATGTGGTATTTCCTTGCGTTGCTGGTGTTCTACCTCGCCTTTACACGGGTCTCTGAAATCGCGCTGGACCGCATTATGCGCCGCCTTACACGGGGCCAAGCAACGTCCGGCGGCGAAGCGCAACGCAAGGTGGCTGGCTGATGGAAGAATGCTTCAATACCATCGCGGACTACGCCTTGCGCTCTGTCGGGGTTGGGGAACGACTGTTGCCGCGCTCTGACTTTACGCTGTGCCAACAGTTCACGCTGATCGGCTCAGGCATGATCTGGAACATCTATTTCGG
>DQCL01000101.1 GCA_003533975.1 Octadecabacter sp.
CCCGATCCCGTGGATTGACGGATCATCTGAAGAAGAATCCCGCGCAGGGATGGACCGTGCCGCTGATGACCTGAACAGCTATCTTGATGGGATCATGGTTGATGAAGACCTGCTGCCAGAACAGGTGATGGTGCTTGGGTTTAGCCAAGGCACGATGATGGCACTGCACGTTTTGCCGCGCCGCGAAGATGCGGTTGCTGGACTTACCGCTTTCTCCGGCCGCTTGTTGGAACCAGAAGCTTTGGTTGACGACGTTGTGTGCCGCCCTCCGGTCCTGTTGATCCATGGCGATCAAGACGATGTGGTGCCCGTGCAATCCTTGCCAGAAGCCGCCGAAGCCTTGCAAGGTGCTGGCTGGAAAGAAGTCTACGCGCATATCCAAAAGGGCACGGGCCACGGAATTGCACCCGATGGCTTGCAAGTCGCCCTTGCGTTCATGCGCGAAAGATTGGGCGTCTCCTAAACTAAGCAACCCCCAATTATCCGATATCTAGGGCTTGTCAGGTTTCTGGCGCTAGATATAGTCGAGCTAAGACTGGAGCGGGGCTCCCGTTCTGGTGCCATAGACGGCAGACAGGGTGGGAACGGTTTTGCAGATTGAAACGAATACAGATGCGGATTTCAGAACAGAATTTGTACGAAAGCCAGCGGGACTTAAACAACACCCTGCGCTTGTTTTAAATGCCGACTACCGGCCATTGTCCTATTACCCGTTATCGCTTTGGCCGTGGCAGGATGCTGTAAAGGCCGCATGGCTAAACCGCGTCGACATCATTGCCGAATACGAAGAAGTCGCTCGATCCCCATCAATGGAGATTCGCATCCCGTCTGTGGTGGTGCTTCGCGACTATGTGAAACCGCAAAAGAAGGTCGCATTTACACGGTTTAACCTGTTCTTGCGTGACGAGTTTTCCTGCCAGTATTGCACCGCGACCGGTGATTTGACCTTTGACCATGTTGTACCGCGTGCCACGGGAGGGGTGACGTCGTGGCAAAACGTCGTTGCAGCCTGTTCAAAATGCAATCTGTCCAAGGGGTCAAAGTCCTTGAAACAGGCGAACATGTCTTTGCGCAAAGCGCCGCGCCAGCCTGCTGCGGAACAGCTTCGAAATATGGGGCGTAAGTTCCCGCCCAATTATCTGCACGCATCTTGGTTGGACTTTCTGTATTGGGATGCAGAGCTGGATGCTTAAAGCGCTATACGCGATTTTTATCCATGAAAACTTTGTTTATGTTGTTCACTAAGTTAAGGTTTGCTTTCACGGGCATCGCGCTAGACTTAAGCATCATTCAAAGTTAGAAGGCCCACGTTAGCGCTAACTTAACCTCGGAGGACCACATGGTCTCGCGCGTGATCCCAGTTGAAGAATTTGACCTCGTGATTTTCGGAGGGACGGGCGATTTGGCCCGCCGAAAAATCTTACCCGGCTTGTTCCGACGTTTCATATCTAATCAGATGCCAGCAGGATCGCGCATTATTGGCGCCGCGCGCACCGATATGGATAGTGACGGTTACCGCCAAATGATCCGAGAGGCGATTGCCGAGTTTGGTGGCGCTGAGGCCAAGGACAAAGATTGTATTGAACGGTTCGTAGCTCAACTGCACTACATTCCAGTTGATGCGAAAGGCACGGTCGGTTGGGAAGAACTTCATAAATTGATCCGATTTGAGGTGATCAATGCATTTTACTTTTCAGTCGCGCCAAGCCTGTTCGGAGATATTGCTGAACGTTTGCATAGCTACAAAATCGCAGATGATGATAGTCGCGTTGTCGTTGAAAAGCCGTTTGGCCGCGACCTAAAGACAGCCAAAGCGTTGAACGACACATTGGCTGAACATTTTGACGAAGGTCAAATCTACCGGATCGACCATTATCTGGGCAAAGAGACAGTTCAGAACCTGATGGCCGTTCGCTTTGGTAACATGCTGTTTGAGCCGCTCTGGAACAATCACTACGTGGATCATATCCAGATCACTGTGGCGGAAACTGTCGGCGTCGGTGGGCGTGGGGCATACTACGATAAATCTGGTGCGATGCGCGATATGGTGCAAAACCATTTGATGCAACTGCTGTGCCTTATCGCGATGGAATCGCCGTCGGTGTTTGATGCTGACGCCGTTCGCGACGAGAAGCTTAAAGTTATTCGTGCACTTCAACCAATTGACCCGCACCACATCGTTCGTGGTCAGTATGATGCAACCAAAACAGAACCAAGCTACCGTGATGACGCGGAAAACCCGCGGTCCCACACGGAAAGCTTTATTGCGCTGCGGTGTGAAATTGCGAATTGGCGTTGGGCTGGCGTCCCGTTTTACCTGCGCACAGGCAAGAAACTGAAGGCACGCTCGTCTGAGATCATCGTTGTTTTCAAAGACATCGGTCATTCAATCTTTCCAGGTGATGAAAAGCGTCACCGCAATATATTGTCGATCCAGTTGCAGCCAAACGAAGGCATGCAGTTGCAAGTAACCATCAAGGAACCGGGTCCTGGCGGGATGCGATTGATTGATGTTCCGCTTGATATGACCTTCGCTGAAGCCCTGGGCCCGGACACAGAAGACAGTCCAGACGCGTAC
>DQCL01000279.1 GCA_003533975.1 Octadecabacter sp.
GGGCATCATGAACGCCTTTATCGAGATCGCGGAACAGCAGAACACGAACCTTGCCGTGGTTGCACCCGGTATTGCCGAGGCATTGCTTGCCACGGGGTTGGGCCTGTTCGCGGCGATCCCTGCGGTTATCTATTACAACAAACTTAGCGCGGACGCGGACCGGATTGTCAGCGGTTATGAAGCCTTTGCGGATGAGTTCGCCACAATCCTTAGCCGCCAGTTGGATTCCTGAGCCGTGGGCGCGGGTGTCATGAAACAAGCGGACGGCGGAGGCGGTAGACGCGCACGCCGTCGCGGTCGCCGGTCAATGCCGATGAGCGAGATTAACGTCACGCCGTTCGTGGATGTGATGTTGGTGTTGCTGATTATCTTCATGGTGGCGGCACCGTTGTCTGTTGTTGGTGTTCCTGTGCAAACGCCTGAAACTGCGGCCAGCGCATTGCCGACCCCGCAAGAGGAGCCGTTGACGGTGACGCTGACGGCTGAGGGTGGTGTGTTCATTCAGGAAACTGAAGTTGATCTTGCAGAGCTGGTGACGCGTTTGCGCGGGATTGCAGCGGAACGTGACAGTGACCAGATATTCCTGCGTGCTGATGGCGTGAATGCGTGGAACGACGTGGCGCAGGTTATGGGGGCGCTGAACGCGGCTGGATTTAACAACATTGGTCTGGTGACAGACATTGGTGGTCCGACTTTGGACGGGCAAGACGGGTAAACGCACATGAGTGTCGGCACCTATCTTTCAGGCACGGGACACGCGGCGTTGGTCGTGTGGATGGTTGTCGGCTGGGGCATGTCGTCCGAGCCGCTGCCGTTTGAGGTGACGGAAGTGTCTGTTGTTTCGGGGGCTGATTTTGCTGCGATGACCCAAGGGGTGCAGCCTGATCTGCCGCTAAGTGACCCTGCCGAGATTGAACAGCCTGTCGTTGAAGATGTAACGCCCCCCACGCCCGAGGTTGAGACACCGCCCGAGGTAACTGAGGCCCCGCAACCGGTTGAACCGCCCGCGCCGGAAACCCCACCAGAGGCACCGGATTTGGCCGTGCCGGAAACCGTTGTGACGGATGTGGCGCCAGATATTCCCGACACGCCAACGATTGTCGCGCCGCCACCGTCCGCCGAGCTTGGCACCAGTGCACGCCCCATTCCGCGCCCCGCAACGCGCGTCGCGCCCGAAATTGTGGCTCCGCCAGAACCAGATGCGACAGTCGCGCCAGAAGTGGCGCAAGCCGCGACAGAGCAAACTGAGGCGCCGGTTGAAGAGGTTACGGAACCAGTAGACGAAACCACAGCCCCAGAAGAGGCGGCGGACCAGATCGTGACGGAGGCCGAAGAGCCTGCGTTTGCGCCAGAGATTTCATCGCGCCCACAAACGCGGCCCCAAAGGGCCACACCTGCGGTCGAAACACCCAGTGAGGATGTCGTTGATCCGGTTGCCGCGGCGTTGGAAGCGGCCGGTGCTGCGGAACCGACGACGCCCACACCGTCCACGACGCCGACACCGGGTCTGTCTGGCGGGCAGTTGTCGGACGGCGATAAGTCGGGTTTCCTGCGCCAAGTCGGGAACTGTTGGAACACGGGCACATTGTCCACGGGCGCACAAAGCACCATCATCGACATGGTCTTTGACATGACGCCAGATGGTCGCCCCGTAGCCGGATCAATTCGTCTGGACGGGTTTTCTGGGGGCAGTGCTGCGGACGCGGATGCAGCGTTCCAGACAGCGCGCCGCGCGCTGCTGCGCTGCACGGGCGATACGGGCTATGATTTGCCGCGTGAGCAATATGAGCAGTGGCAAAGGGTCATTCTGACCGTTGATCCGACCTCGATGAGGCAGCGATGAAAACCGAGATGTCCAAAATTATTAACCTTGCAGTGATCCGCCGAGCAAAAAACTCCCCGTTGAAAAGTGGGATAATAAAGTGAGTATACGCGCCATGATGACCAAATTGATGACCGCATTCGCCGCGACGATGATCGCACTTGTTTCACTCGGTGCCGCTGTGGTCCCCGCGCAAGCGCAAGAACCGCTGCGCCTGACGTTGCGCGATGGTGTGATTGAGGCGCTGCCCTTTGCGCTGCCAAGCTTTCAGGCGGAAGTTGCAGGGTCCGAGCAGATGGCCGCAGATATCAGTCGCGTGATTGCGGAAGACTTGAATGGCACAGGCCTATTTCGCCAGATCCAGAGTTCTTCGTTCATTTCGACCCCCGCGGGCTTTGGCAGCCCGATTGAGTTTGCCGATTGGCGTGCGATCAATGCGCAGGCGCTGATCACGGGTGCGGTGGCCGTGAATGGCAACCAAGTGACGGTGAAGTTCCGTCTGTATGATGTGTTTTCCGGTGCCGAAATGGGTGAGGGGCTGCAATTTGCAGGGACCACCGATGGCTGGCGTCGCATGTCGCACAAAGTGGCCGACGTTGTTTATTCGCGCGTGACGGGTGAGGCCGGATATTTTGACAGCCGCATCGTTTATGTCGCTGAAACAGGCCCCAAGAATGACCGTGCCAAGCGTCTTGCGATTATGGATTATGACGGCGCGAATGTGCAGTATTTGACCGACAGCAGCGCGATTGTGCTGGCACCGCGGTTCTCCGCGACGGGTGATCGGGTTCTATACACCAGTTATGAAAGCGGATTTCCGCGCATTAACGTGTTGGATGTCGCGACGGTCGGGCGTCAGCAATTGACGACTGCGCCGGGCGATATGGCGTTCTCTCCGCGTTTTAGTCTTGATGGGCGTCAGGTGATTTACAGCCTCATTAATGGTGGCAACACAGACATCTACCGCACGGATTTGGCGACAGGTCAGAACACCCGTTTGACCAACACGCCTGCGATTGAAACTGCGCCGAGCTTTAGCCCTGATGGAAGCCAGATTGTGTTTGAAAGCGACCGGTCCGGTACGCAGCAGTTATATGTGATGTCCGCCAATGGCGGTGAGCCGCAGCGTATTTCCTTTGGAAACGGGCGTTATGGCACGCCAGTGTGGTCGCCGCGTGGCGATTTGATTGCCTTTACCAAGCAAGAAGCAGGGCGGTTCCATATTGGTGTGATGCGCACGGATGGCACCGAAGAACGCCTTTTGACGTCTTCGTTCTTGGATGAAGGGCCGACATGGGCACCCAATGGCCGCGTCATCATGTTTGGGCGTGAAACCCAAGGGGCGGACGGCACGACGGCGCTGTATTCTGTTGATATCACGGGTCGTAACCTGCGCCGCGTTAGCACACCGCAAGGCGGATCTGATCCGTCGTGGGGGCCATTGCAGCGGTAATAGGCGCTGATCACGCATTCGCGATTCTCAATTGGGAAAAGCCGTGCTAAAGTCGATGTAACGAGCAAACAAAAAATAACGGGACAGACCCATGAAACATTTTATCAAAGCCGCACTGGTGATTGGCGCACTTTCATTGAGCGCCTGTACCAACGCTGACAGATTTGACAACGCCGATGCGGTTGATCTGAATGCGCAGAACGGTTTGAACGCAGCGAATGACATCAACCAAACAGGTTTGGGCGGCGCGAACGACCCCGCCAGCCCGCAGTTCTTCAGCCAGACAATTGGTGACCGCGTGTTGTTTGAAGTTGATACATCCACGCTGACAGCAGCAGGCCGCGCGACGTTGGACGGGCAAGCCGGCTGGTTGGCAACAAATTCCGACTATCTGGCTGTTATCGAAGGCCACGCAGATGAGCAGGGCACACGGGAATATAACCTTGCGCTGGGCGCACGCCGTGCCAATGCGGTTCGTGAATATCTGGTGTCCAAGGGGCTGGCTGCAAGCCGTATCCGCACCGTATCTTATGGCAAAGAACGTCCGCTTGAAGTCTGTTCAGCTGAAAGCTGTTATGCGCAAAACCGCCGCGCTGTGACCATTATTTCTATCGGTCAAAACAGCTAAGTTCTTTCGGGGGGAAGACATGTTTCGCACATTTGCACTTATTCTAGCGATGGCCGTCCCTGCTGGGGCGGCTTTTGCACAAGATCAAACACTTGCCGATATTCGCGCTGAGTTGACCGCGCTGTATTCTGATGTGACGGCGTTGCGCAACGAGTTGGTATCGTCCGGTCAGGCTGGGCAGGGCGCGACAGGGTCGACGCCGCTGGATCGTTTGAATTCTATCGAAGCAGAACTGACGCGTTTGACGTCCAAAACCGAAGATCTGGAATTTCGCATCACCCGCATCACGCGGGATGGCACCAACCGTGTTGGTGATCTGGAATTCCGCCTGTGCGAGCTTGAAGCCGGATGCGATATTGGTAGCCTTGGTGACACACCGTCCCTTGGGGGCGTTGATGTTGAACCTGTGGCCCCCGCGGTTGAGACGGTTCCGAATGCTGGCCCGTCCCTTGCGATTGGGGAGCAGGAAGACTTCACGCGGGCGCAGGAGGCGCTCGCCTCGGGTGACTTTCGCAGCGCCGTTGACCTCCTTGCGACCTTCAATGAGAGCTACCCGGGCAGCCCAGTAGCGGCCGATGCGAATTTCCTGCGTGGCCAAGCGTATGAGCAGCTGGGTGAGACAACCAACGCGGCGCGTGCGTACCTTGCGGCGTTCAGTGGTAATCCAGAAGGGTCGATTGCACCTGCGGCATTGACCAAGCTCGGTAAGTCGCTTGCAGCCTTGGGGCAGCAACAAGACGCCTGCGTCACCTTAGGCGAAGTCGCGACGCGATTCCCCGGTACGCCGGAAGTTGGCGAAGCCGCACAGGCGATGGCGACGCTCGGGTGCGGCTGACGCTAAAAGAGCGGTTTCAAGAACAGGTAGACGGAGCCCTGCGCGACCCGTGGGGTGCTGGACCTGTCGCGCTGGCGGTGTCTGGTGGTGGCGATTCCACCGCATTGATGCACCTTGCCGCGCAAACCATTGACCCAGAACGCTTGCATGTCCTCACCGTTGATCATGGGTTGCGGGATGTTGCTGGAGAGATCGAACTGGTTGCAAAGCAGGCGGGGGAACTTGGCTTGCGTCACGAGGTGTTGACTTGGGTATGGAATGGGACTGGAAACCTGCAGGCCGAAGCCCGCATCGGGCGTTGGGCCGCCATTGAGACTTACTGCGCTTCGCTGGATGGCGAAGTCTGCTGCATGACGGGCCACACCCGCGAGGATCAGGCGGAAACGGTTCTGATGCGTTTGGCGCGAGGGTCCGGCGTGGCTGGATTGGCAGGGATGCAGCCCTATGGTGCGGCCCCCGACGGGCTGCGAATTTTCAGACCCTTACTGGATGAAACCCGCGCCGAATTACGCGAATGGCTCACGGGGGGAGGCATTTCATGGTCCGATGACCCCTCAAATGAAGACCCGCGATTTGACCGCGTTCGTGCCCGCCAGATGCAGGCGGAGTTGGCGAAGTTGGGGCTAACCACCGATCGGCTAGCGCAGACAGCGGCGCACATGCAGGCCGCGCGACGGGAACTGGTCCAGTACAGCGTGATGATCGCGAAGGAATACGCTTCGGAATATGCTGGCGACGTGCTGTTTCCCGTGGAGTGGGACGATCACCGTGATGTGGCGCAGCGCCTTTTTCGGCATGCGTTGCACCATGTCGGGGGCGGGGCGTACCCACCCAGATCAGACGCGGCACTGGCGTTGTGGGACGCCGCGCAAACGGGCCAAGGCGGAACACTCCACGGCTGTTTGGTAACAGTCGACGGCGACGCACTTCGGGTAACGCGCGAGTTTGCAGCAACGCAAGCGTCGGTCCTATGGGCGAACCGCGTTTGCGGTAAGCTCTGGGATAATCGCTGGCTGGTTAGCGATGATACGGGCGGGGATTCTAAGGGTGATCTCAGCATTCGTGCGCTTGGTGAGTCTCTGAAAGATGTTCCTGATTGGCGTGATGTGGGCCTGCCGCGCGCGTCGCTTATGGCGTCTCCTGCGGTGTTTGACGGCGAAACGCTGATTTCTGCGCCGGTTGCGGGGCTACAAAACGGATTTAGCGCGCGCATTGTCGCGGATTTCATGTCTTTCTTGCTTTCCCGTTGAACTCGGCTTTTTAGGCTCTATCTTATGGACGTGGCCCCCAAATCTGTGGTTTGAGTGCCAAATTATTTTCTAAAGGAGTGTCGCCTTGGGCAACGCACGTAATCTGGCCTTCTGGGTCGTTCTTTTCGTTCTTGTTATTTCGCTGTTCAACCTGTTCGGGAGCGGACAGAGCGCACAGGCCAGCAACGAAAAAGGCTATTCCGAATTTGTGCAGGCGGTTGAGGCTGGCGCGGTTGCGGAAGCCAATATCGACGGCGAGACGATCCGGTATCGCGGTTCAGACAACCGCGCCTACTTTGCGATCCTGCCGGAAGACGCCGAAGTGACGAACCTGTTGATTTCCAACGGTGTTCCGCTAACGGCTAAATCCCAAGAGCAATCGGGCCTGACAACTTTCCTTGTCGGCCTGTTGCCGTTCCTGCTGCTGATCGGTGTGTGGATATATTTCATGAACCGCATGCAGGGTGGCGGCAAAGGTGGGGCGATGGGTTTCGGCAAATCCAAGGCCAAGATGCT
>DQCL01000237.1:0-5109 GCA_003533975.1 Octadecabacter sp.
GCCGTTGAAATCTTTGGGGTGCAAGAACAGCACTGGCTTGTTGTGCGCCCCGATCTTGATGTCACCCAAAACACGTGCGCCTTCAGCCAGCAGTTTGTCGCGTGCTCCTTCGATATCGTCGACTTCATAACAGATGTGGTGAATGCCGCCTGCGGGGTTCTTTTCAAGAAAGCCGGCAATCGGGCTGTTGTCGCCCAACGGGTACAGGAATTCGATCTTGGTGTTCGGCAGTTCGATAAAGACGACTGTTACACCGTGGTCAGGCTCGTCTTGCGGCTCACCGACATTGGCGCCCAATGCACCGCGATACTGTGCGCACGCGGCCTCAAGGTCTGGCACCGCAATTGCCACATGGTTCAAACGTCCGATCATTTTGACACCCTCATTTCAAGATTTGCCTGCCTTATCGGTCATGGCGGGCACGGGTGCAACGTACAGCATGTCGCGGGCATTTCGGCGAGGTCATTAACCTAAGATTCACCAACATGTCGTCTAGTGAGTCGAAATACTTAACGGGGGACCGATCATGGACAGCTTGGATGACTTTATGCAGATGCGCCCACCAACGGCGGCGCGGCCATTGTTGGGGCTGACAGTCCTTGTCGTCGAAGACAGCCGTTTCGCGTCTGAGGCTATGCGCCTGCTTTGTCTACGCTCTGGTGCGCGGATCAGACGGGCCGACAGCCTGTTTCACGCCCAACGCCACCTCGCCGTCTACCGCCCCTCTGTTGCGATTGTCGATCTCGGTCTGCCGGACGGATCCGGCGTCGATCTTATTCGCGATCTCACCCAAGGCGCTAGCCGTGTTGAGGTCGTGATCGGCACATCCGGCGACCCCGACGGTGAACGCCTCGCGATCAAGGCTGGCGCGGACGGGTTCATGCCCAAACCAGTTTCTAGCATCGGGTACTTCCAATCCAAGGTGCTTGAACATCTCCCACCAGATCGTCAGCCCAAAGGCCTGCGTTCCCTCAATGATGAAATTGTCATTCCAGACGAAGTCGCCCTGCGCGACGATCTTGAGGCGGCTGCGGTCGTCCTAGAAGACGCCAACGATCAACGCGCACTGCGGTACCTGACGCAGTTTCTGGGTGGCGTTGCACGCAGTGTTGCCGACACCCCGCTTGAGCGTGAGATGGACACACTGGCGAAACTGCAAACATCTGGCGAAGCCGTCCAATCGCAAGTCGCCCGCGTCGCGGCAATGGTGCAAGACCGTATCGCGCGGACCAGTCCAATCTAAAGTAGGCCTGTGATTTAGTCGGTTTGGTTCGGGTCACTGGCCACGCGGCACGGCCCAGTCAGTTCCCGCAATGCTTGGCGTTGGTTTCCAACCGCATCAAAGTTATCTGGCGCGAGCCACGCCTGAAACGCCCCTTCCAATGCGGGCCATTCGCTGTCCGTCATCGCCAACCATGCCGTATCACGGTTGCGGCCTTTCACGATCAAATGCTGCCGGAATATCCCTTCCCATGAGAACCCCAACCGCTGCGCAGCACGACGGGACGGAGCATTCAGCGCGTTGCACTTCCATTCATACCGCCGATAGCCAAGCGCAAAGGCATTCTGCATCATCAGAAACATCGCTTCTGTCGCAGCGGGTGTGCGCTGCAAGGCGGGTGAGAAATTGATATTGCCGACCTCAATCGTACCCATCGCTGGCACAATATTGAGGTAAAACGCATACCCGACAGGCGATCCATCGGGCAAACACACCGCATATCCGCTCCAATCCGCGCGTCCAACGGACACGCTCAATCCCGCTAGAAACTCTGCTTCACTCTTTGGCGCGGCCTCATAAAGGTAGTCCCACAAATGATCCTCGCCCGCCATCTGCGCCCAAAGCGCTGGCCCGTGCTTTTCAAGATCAATCTTTTCCATGCGAACATAGCGGCCGATCAGCGTCTCCTCTGTAGGAAGTTCAGCCGCCGCAAAAGCCACCACAGGTCCGATAGGCCGCTCATTGGTCTTCATTGCAATACCCCCAAATGCCCCCACGCCCGCCGCAGGTCGGGCAGAAAGCTGCCCCAATTGCACGTCATACAGTCCCCAGTACAAGTTGAGTCAGCAAGAGGAAATCGAGCAAATGGAACGGTTTGTTAAGAAATTCTGGACCGAAGAACACGGCAACACGACAATCGACTGGATGGTTTTGACCGCCGGCCTCGTTTTGTTGGGCGCCGCGGTTATGGCAACTGTTGGTCAACCAGCACAATCCTTGGCTGAAGACACAACTCAGATCAACGAAACGATTGCGCCAAACACAGGCGTATAAGCGCCCTAACGCACCAAGCCAGGGTTCGGGCCAAGCTCGAGACCTGGAAAGATCGCCTGTTCCAGCACCGCTTGATCAAGGCCGATCAGCCCCCGCATAACCCATGCAACATGCGCGCGCACATCGCGCGTTGGCAGCAAATCGCGCCCCGCGTACAGATCGCCGTCGCCCAAGCCCGGCCAATCCCCGATCACTTGCCCGCCACGAAGCGCGCCACCTGCAAATAGCATTGCGCCACCTGTGCCGTGATCCGTGCCGCCACTGCCATTCTCGCGCGCCGTGCGCCCGAACTCCGTCAAACACAGCACCGCCGTCTTGTCCCAAGCCGAACCAAGCCCCGCCTTTAGCGTCAAAATTGTATCCGACAGCGCCCGCGCCCCGCGCCGCATGCCATTGCTCTGGCGCGCATGGGTGTCCCAGCCGTTGATCGAAAACGAAGCAATCCGCGTGTCCGCCCGCAGACGCGACGCCGCAAATTCCGCAATTTTCACATGCTCGCCACCGCGTGACACTGCCTCCATCATCGGACTTCCCGCCATCATCGCTTCGGTTTCCTCCGCCAGATCCGCCTCAAGCGAAATCTGTTCCGCAATGGCAATCGCATCCTCAGATGCATCGCGAAACAGCGGATCATCGTGATGCACCACGTTCAGCAACGCCCGCGCATTGGGAGAAATCATCAGCCGCGCATCCGGCGACCAACGCGATGCAGGCGCGTCACCCGACAACACCAACATCTGCTCGCGGCCAATCGCAAACGCCACCTCAGGCTCCAAGCCCGGCACCACCTGCAACATGCGGTTCAACCAGCCATCGCGCAACCCGCCCCCCGTAAGGTCCGGTAATCCGGCTTCCAGAATGTCTTGCCCGTCAAAATGACTGCGCTTGTCGCGATAGGGCGTGGATACCGCCTGCACCGCCCCGAACTCAGCTGCGGTCCAAAGCGGACGCAGCGGTTCAAATGCAGGATGCAGCGCATAAAACCCATCAAGATCAGCAGCTTCGCCATTAAATAACGTCGGCCTCAGCGCCGCCAACGCAGGGTCCCCGTAGGGCTGGATCACATCGACCCCGTCCATCGCGCCGCGCAGAATGATCACCACCAAACGCGCATCCCACGGTGCGGCCGCCATCGCAACCGGTGTCACAAACGGCGACGCCGCAGCAGAGCACCCAAGTACGGCACCCCCCATCAGAAACTTTCTACGATCCATCAGTTATCTCCTCTGGAACGCGGCAGATGCCAGCACAAGGCCAACCCCGTCACTCACGGTTTCGGCCGCATTCGCGGCAAACAACACCGCCTCGGGCGGCGTTGGGCCAAGGGCGGTGAACACAAACTCGCGCGGGTCAGGCAACCGATCGAGCAGGTTTTGCGGCACCTGCATCGACCATGTAATGCGCCCCGCCATGCCCTGCGGCGTGATCCAGTTTTCTTCCTCCTCGGGCCAACCATCCGGCCCCACAGGGCGCTGCCACGTCTGGCCCATCACTGTCATCGGGATTTGCACAGATCGTCGGATCACCCGCTGTCCGGCGGTCATGATTTTACCGCGCGGCACGCCCAGCGCACGCACGGATGATGCAATAAAATCAAACGGTTGCTTCACCTTGAGCGCGTCGGGCGACCACGCGCCCTCATGCCCGAGCATCACCTCATACATCCCCATCAGCACGCCACCGTTTTCCAGATACCGCGCTGCCATTGCCTCAACCAAATCAACGTCAGGCGTCGGGGAAATGAAATGCACCACCAACTTACGCGCAAGATGTCGCGCCGTATCAGGGTGCATCGCGATGCCGCGCAATCCGGCGTTCACATCCTCGATTGAGGGCTCACCGCCACCATAGTCCACACCCAAAACCCGCTCGGCCCCCGGTTCGGCACGTTCAGGTCGGAAATAGCCACCTCGCTGCGCATTCGCGGATATCCCCGTCAAAAGTTCAGCCAGTTCGCGCACGTCTGTTTGCCGGTAAGCCCCGCCAACCCCAAGGGTATGCAGTTCCAACAATTCCCGTGCGAGGTTTTCGTTCAGGCCCCTGTCACCCCCGCGGGCCGCCGGGCTATTCGGACCCATCGACTGATGCTGATCCAAAAACCAAATCATCATCGGGCTGCCGACAACCGCCACCAGCATATCCGCAAAATTTCCCGCGACATGGGGGCGAATGGCCTCTTCGATGTATGGAGACACCAAATGCCGGTCGATACCCTTGGTCGGGCGGGCGGTAAAATGATCCGCCCAAAACCGCGCAAGACGCTCGCGAAACCCGTCTTGCGTATGCGCCGCACGGGTCAAATCCGATCTGATGTGTGTCAAAAGCAGTTGATGCCCGTCTTGGCGCACTTGCTGGCGGTGCGTATCGGCGGCTTCCTCAGCGTCCGTCCCCTGCGCCGCTCTCAACGCGCGTGTTGCGTCTCGGTAATCCAAGGGCGACGGGTAAACATCTGTATAGGTCGGGATCGGGATTTCAGCCGCAATCGTGTCAGGCCCCGCCAGACGCACCAACATGTCCGCGACGGACACAGGCGGCGCAATCGTCGGGGACAGCCCCATACCAAAACGGATCGCTGCAATGGTCGGGTCAAACGGCACGAACGGCTCCTCCTACGGGGTCAATTTGTGCAGTTTATACGCGCAATCAACCCATGTCCTGCGTTCAAAACGAAAATGGGCGGGGAATTGCCCCGCCCATCGTTCATTATTTCGTGCTGATTAGCTTTCTTGCGGGACAACCCGCAGGCTCAACTCGCGCATTTGTTCGTTCATCGGCAGGTTCGGTGCCCCCATCATCACGTCTTCGGCGCGTTGGTTCATCGGGAACATGATGAC
>DQCL01000237.1:5222-5916 GCA_003533975.1 Octadecabacter sp.
GGCTTGTGGTTCCGGATCGCGCCCGACACCAGTTCATAGCCGTTGCAGGCAAGGTCATATTGGTAACCCAGAACATCCTCAGGGTCGCCATCCAGCGCCGCCATTCCGCCCTGCGGCATGGAAAACGGGTTGTGTTCAAAGTCGATCTTGCCGGTTTCTTCGTCGCGCTCGTAGATCGGAAAATCGACAATCCAAGCAAAGGCAAAGCGGTTCGTGTCTGTCAGGCCCAGTTCATCACCAATCACAGCGCGGGCTTTACCGGCAACGGTTTCGAACGCCTTCGGCTTGCCGCCAAGGAAGAACGCCGCATCGCCAACGCCCAGACCCAACTGCTGACGAATGGCTTCGGTGCGCTCAGGGCCGATATTCTTAGCCAACGGGCCAGCGGCCTCATCACCAAGAACAATCTCGCCAGATTTGATCAGCGCATTTACTTCTTTAACCGTAATACCACGCTCTTGTGCGATGCTATCCGCGGACTGCTTGCGCCAGAAGATATAGCCCATGCCGGGCANNGGCAGCCCTTCTTTTTGCGCGAATACGTTCATACGGTCACAGAATTTACGTCCGCCACCCGTTGGTGCCGGAATAGCGCGCACTTCTGTGCCTTCTTGCTCCAACAACTTAGCAAAAATCGCGAAACCGGAATCTTTGAAATGCTCGGACACAACCTGCATTTTGATCGGGTTGCGCA
>DQCL01000017.1:0-353 GCA_003533975.1 Octadecabacter sp.
AGCTTGCCGAAACGGTCGATCAGTTCAGCGGCAAAGCCTTCCAGTTCCACCTTCGTCGTGAGTTCAGACAGGCGACGATAAAGGCCAAGGCGCACATCCAGATCAGGCACATAGTCCTCTGGAATAAGCACCGGCACACCAAGGTTGATCTGCGGCGCCCATTGGCCGTCATCCACCAGCGTGACTTCGCCCGACTTAATCTTGGCGATCTGCTCTTCCAGCATGGACTGGTACAGCTCATAGCCGACTTCGCGCATCTGGCCGGACTGTTCTTCACCAAGCAGGTTACCCGCCCCGCGAATATCCAAATCCTGCGACGCCAACGTGAACCCTGCCCCAAGACTGTCAATCGA
>DQCL01000017.1:368-6100 GCA_003533975.1 Octadecabacter sp.
TAGGCATAGGCGCGGGTCTTGGAACGCCCGACCCGCCCGCGAATTTGATACAGCTGCGCAAGGCCGAACATATCCGCGCGATGCACGATCATCGTATTCGCCGTCGGAATATCGAGGCCGGATTCCACGATCGTCGTCGCCAACAACACATCAAACTTACCGTCATAAAATGCGTTCATCCGGTCATCGAGCTCACCCGCCGCCATCTGACCGTTCGCCGTGACATAGCTGACTTCCGGCACTTCGCGCCTGAGGAAATCCTCAATCTCGGCCAGATCAGAAATACGCGGCACCACGAAGAACGACTGCCCGCCGCGATAGTGTTCACGTAGCAATGCCTCGCGGATAGTGACCGTATCGAATTCGCTCACATAGGTGCGGATCGCAAGGCGATCCACAGGCGGCGTGCCGATAATGCTGAGTTCCCGCACACCGGAAAGCGACAATTGCAACGTCCGCGGGATCGGCGTTGCTGTCAGCGTCAGCACATGAATGTCCGTGCGCATCTGTTTCAGGCGCTCTTTGTGCTGCACACCAAAATGCTGTTCTTCGTCGATCACCAATAAGCCGAGGTTTTTGAACTTGATGGATTTCGCCAACAGCGCATGGGTGCCGATAACAATGTCGACCGTTCCCTTGGTGATCCCATCCCGTGTAAGTGCGGCTTCTTTTGCACTCACAAAACGTGACAAGGTCCTGACATTAATTGGAAAACCACGGAAACGTTCCGCGAAACCTTTGTAGTGCTGACGCGCCAATAACGTGGTTGGCGCAACGATCGCCACCTGAACGCCGGACATCGCCGCAACAAACGCCGCGCGGATTGCGACTTCGGTTTTACCAAAGCCCACGTCACCACAGACCAAACGGTCCATCGGCAAACCAGACCCAAGGTCGCCCAACACATCCTCAATCGCTTGCAACTGGTCGTCGGTTTCCGAATAGGGGAACCGTGCAAGGAACTGATCCCACATGCCATCAGGCGGCGTCAGCGCAGGGGCAGTGCGCAACGCACGTTCGGCAGCCACGCGGATAAGGCGTTCCGCCATCTCGCGGATACGTTCCTTCAGCTTGGCCTTCTTAGCCTGCCACGCACCCCCGCCCAGCTTGTCGAGCAAGCCAACCTCATGGCCATAACGCGACAACAGTTCGATGTTTTCTACTGGCAGATAAAGCTTTGAATTTTCAGCGTATTCAAGCAACAGACACTCGTGCGCCGCACCTGCCGCCGTGACAACCTCAAGCCCCAGATAGCGTCCGACACCGTGATCCACATGAACCACCAAGTCATTCGGGCTAAGGCTTTGGGTTTCCGTCAGGAAGTTCTCAGCGCGGCGTTTCTTCTTCGTTTGGCGGATCAAACGATCCCCCAGAACGTCTTGTTCGGACACCACCGTAAGGCCCTTGGCCTCAAACCCGTGCTCTAACGCCCAGACGGCCAGATGCAGACCTGATTTACCTACCCGAGAGAAATTCGTCACAGGAATCGTCTCAGCGATCCCCTCATCCTCAATCAGACCCATCAGGCGTTCACGCGCACCCTCGGAATAGGACGCAATAACAACAGGACCGTCTTGAAGCTTTGCTTTAATATGCTGCGCTAATACCCCGAAAAGGCTGACGTTTTCTTGCTGGCGCTCCGGCGCGAAGTTGCGCCCAATGCGCCCACCGGCATCGATGACATTGGGACCGGACGGCAAAGGCAACGCTCCGAATTGCAGCACACGAAACCCATCCAGCGCCGCGTCCCACGCGGGACCATCCAGATACAACCCGTCCGGCTTGGCAGGTTTATAGACGGAATCCATCCGCCCCTTGGCCAGCATCGCCTCGCGGCGCGCATCGTACTGGTCGTCAATCGACACCCACCGCGCCTCACGCATGGCGCCGTTTTGTTCATCCAACGTAATGGTCGCGCCCTTCACGTAGTCAAACAACGTGTCGAGCTGCTCGTGAAAGAACCCCATCCAATGTTCAACACCGGCGTGTTTTTTGCCCGCTGACACGGCCTCGTATAGCGGATCATCAGATCCAGCCGCGCCAAATTCCAAGCGGTAGGTCTGGCGAAAGCGCGTGATCGCGGCCTCGTCCAGAATAACCTCAGACACAGGCGCAAGTTCTACCACATCCAGCTTTTCGGTTGTGCGCTGGGTCGCCGGATCAAAGCGGCGCGCCCCGTCCAGATCATCGCCAAACAGGTCAAGACGCACAGGGCCAACCTGCCCCGGTGGGTAGATATCAATGATGCCGCCGCGCACGGCATAATCGCCTGGCTCCATCACAGTCGGGCTTTGCACAAAGCCCATACGCACCAAAAACGCACGCAGCGCAGGTTCATCAATGCGCGTGCCAACCCGCGCCGTAAACGCGGCCTCACGCAAAACCGAACGCGCGGGCACTTTCTGGGTCGCCGCGTTCAAAGTTGTCAGCAAGATAAAGCGCTCGGGCATCCCATGCGCCAAACCCGCGAGCACAGCCATCCGCGCAGCAGACACATCCGCATTGGGCGACACACGGTCATAGGGCAAACAATCCCACCCCGGAAACACGATCACAGGCATATCAGGCGCAAAGAACGCCAAGGCCGCCCGCGTCGCCTCTAGACGTTTATCGTCACGGCAAACATGCACCACCGCGCCCTTCTCGGCCTCGGCCAGAATCAAACGGGCGTCAAAGCCTTCCGGCGCGCCAGAAACGGTAACGTGGGATGAAGTTTTCATAACGTCCGACCTACTGCGCAGGCTGCCCAAGTCAACCGCTAGAATCCCCTTACTAGAATCCGGGGCCGATCGCCAAATTCTGATACATGCCAAACATCGACGTCACAAAGATCGAGATCATACCGATAAACTGCGTAATCACACGGTGCTTTGCCAGCCGCGCGTAAAGCGCCTCACCTTCTGGCTGCTGCTCAGCGATCACTTTTGCGGTGGACAGACTAAGCGCGCCCACCAGCGTCATCGGGAAGCCGAGCAAAAACACAGCCTGTGCAAATTCAACGTCATAGAAAAACGCCAGAATACCGAGCGACGTTAGGAAGAATGACAAAAATGCCAACAGCACCAGCCCCGACACCTGACCGATATAAAGCAAGCGATTCACGTTGATCCGCACCATATCGTGTAAATCAATTTCCGCCTGCCCGCCGATTTTGCGGGCCTTTTGGATCATGTCGAACGGCACGCCCAACACCCAATGGCTCACAGAGGACCAGACGACAGCCAGTGAGATCCAGAACCAGAGGTTGCTGAACGAACGCATGTCGATCACTTCAAAAAGGGTATTTGTCCAGTTCACGGGTCTTGGCAGCCTCTCAATTTCGCCGCAACCTAGCCGCGTGATGCGACAATGCCTAGCCTTGTGATGGCGCGAATTACATGGCACCCCATGTGTGTGACCAGAAAGGCCCTGTTATGACGCAACCACCCTTCCCGAACACCCGCCTGCGCCGCTTGCGTGCGACCCCTGCTTTGCGTGCGATGGTGCGTGAAAACGCGCTGACCCCCAGTGATTTCATCTGGCCGGTATTCGTCATGGACGGAACCGATACCAGCGAACCTGTGGCGTCCATGCCCGGCGTGATGCGCCATACGGTTGATCGCATCGGGGCTGCCGCGAAAGAAGCGTATAACCTTGGCATCCCTGCGATCTGCGTCTTTCCCTATACTGGGATGGCGCAACGCACCGAGGATTGCGCATTGGCATGGTCACCCGACAACGTCGCCAACCGTGCCATTCGCGCGATCAAAGACGCCGCGCCCGACATGGCCGTGATGACAGACATCGCGCTCGACCCCTATAACATCAACGGCCATGACGGGTTCGTTGAGAACGGCCAAATCATTAACGATCGCACTGTTGAGGCATTGGTGAAAATGGCGCTGGTGCAGGCGGAATGTGGCGCAGATATCCTCGGGCCGTCTGATATGATGGATGGGCGCGTTGGCGCGATCCGCAGCGCACTGGAATCCGCCAAACATCAAAACGTCACGATCCTTAGCTATACGGCGAAATATGCCTCTGCGTTTTATGGCCCGTTCCGCGATGCCGTTGGTGCGTCTTCTGCGCTGACGGGCGACAAGAACACCTACCAAATGGACCCCGCCAATTCAGATGAGGCCATGCGCCTTGTTGCACGCGACCTGTCTGAAGGCGCCGATATGATCATGGTCAAACCGGGCATGCCTTACCTTGATATCGTGCAGCGCGTGAAAACCGAATTCGGCGTGCCAACCTTCGCCTACCAAGTGTCCGGCGAATACGCGATGATCCAAGCGGCAGCGCAAAACGGCTGGCTTGACCACGACGCGGTGATGATGGAATCGCTCATGGGCTTCAAACGCGCGGGGGCTGACGGCGTGTTAACCTACTTCGCGCCCGCTGCGGCCAAACTGCTAAACGGCTAAAATTTGCCATCCAAAATCTAGCTGCTGACAGGGCGCGAATTACCGCCTATAGTTCCCCCATAACGGGGACAAACCCCGATCCTATAGGCACGAGGCAGTTATGACCCTACTCACAAGACGCAATTTTGCGCTTTCCGCGCTTGCATCCACGACGTTGTCCGCATGTGGCAATGGCATTGGCGGCAATGGCAGCGCCGTTATCGACAGCCGTGTCGATAGCACGCTGGCATTCATGTATAACAACTATTCTGGAACGCGCGACCTCGCCAACAAGGCCAGTGGCATGTTGGTGATGCCGGTTGTTACCGAAGCCGGACTTGGGCTTGGCGGTTCTTTCGGACGCGGCGCTTTGCGCATCGGAAACTCAACCGTCGACTACTACTCCGCAGCATCTGCGAGCGCTGGCCTGCAAATTGGCGGACAGCAGTATTCGACCGTGCTGTTCTTCATGACGCAAGACGCGCTTATCGACTTCCGTCGCGCGAACGGCTGGGCCGCTGGCGCAGACATCGAATACGCGCTGCAAGACACAGGCGAATCTATACGTGCTGAAACCACGACCTCCCTCGCTCCTGTGATTGCGGTTGTGTTTGCTCAGGCGGGTTTCCGCGCTGGCGCAACGGTCGAAGGCACCAAATACACGCGCATTATCCCGTAAAGTGTACATACAGGATGTGTACAGCTTGTGTACGCGTTGTGTACGCCGTGTGACTACGCTCTGAGCCGCTCCCCCTTGGGGTCAAACGGCGGCTCAGCCAAGACCACTCCACGGTGCGGTTTTCCAAGGATCATCACATCCACTTCCGCCCCTGCGGGGGTGTCTTTAAGGTAACCAAGTGCCAAACTCATATCGACGGAATAACCGAACGCGCCAGACGTCACACGGCCAACTGGCGTGCCATCAGGCAGGAAAATCGGCTCGCCACCTGTTGCATCTGCTGTTGTAATCTCTTGCACATGGATCAATGACAATACCTCACGTGATGGATTATCTTTGACCTCCAAGTATCTGTTTTTATGTAAAAATTCCTTTCCGACCTTGATTAAACGATCAAGCCCAACTTCTTGTGGCCAATACTCTGGCGAATACTCACGCCCCCATGATCCATACCCCTTTTCAACGCGCAAAGACATCAAGGCGCGGCTGCCAACAGGCCCGCCACTTTCCAATTCAGCCGCTACCAAAAGCGCTTGATAAACAGCAGCTTGGTCTTCCGCCTTACAGTGGATTTCCCACCCAAGATCGCCCGTAAAAGACACCCGAAGCGCAAGGCAGGTCGCACCCGCAATCTCCAACCACTTTGATCGCATGAACGGAAAGTCACC
>DQCL01000266.1 GCA_003533975.1 Octadecabacter sp.
TTCGAATCCCACCTCCTCCGCCACAACCTCTTAATAAGGCATTGTTTTTGTGAGAAAAAAATCGCTGCGATGATTTTTGTTCCCACATTAATTCCCACACATGCCGCGTGCTCGAGCGGCCCGCCCCTCAGTCCCCCAGCACATCATCGCCCGATTCACCTGTGATCAGGCGGCGTTGGGTGTCGCGGTCGATTTGGCCATAGCTGCGCAGGGTTGTCAAAACGTCTGTGTGGCCAAGGTTTTGAGACAATGCCACCAGTTCCGCCACCGACTCGCTGGTTTTCGCTCCGTGGCGGGCCAGCATGTGACGGAAGGCGTGCGGGCCGAAACCGGGCAGACCCGCCGCAGCGAAGGCCCCGTTGACGATCTTGCGCACAGGTTCCGAGGTTTTCCACGCGCGCCTCTCAAATCCTGTCGCAGCAAATCCGGTGTTGGACTGTGGCGCAATCGCCGTTGCCGGAAAGAGCGGATCGTCAGGCCCAAACAACGCCTCGTCTTCGAGGTAGGTCATCCATGCGGCCAGCGCGGCTTCGGCTTCGGAGAAGTCCTTGGCAAAGAAGGTGTGCAGGCTCTTGCCGAACTTCGTCGCCACCTCGCGCGGGTTTTGCGTGACGGATTTTTCCTCCAGATCGACGTGTTTGAGCCGCAAGGAAATCAGCGCCCCCACGCGCACGCCCGTCAGACAGAGCAGCGCAAAGATCGCCTTGTCGCGCCGCTCGCGCGGGGTTGTGTCGGGCATCAAGGCCAGCGCCCGTTTGGCCTGTTTGATGCCCGGTGCAGCGCGTGGCGGCGCGGCGCGGGCCTCTGCCTCGTCCCGGCGCGACAGCTTGAAGTAATCCGCATCCGCCGCCCTGATCCGACTGCGGAAACCGTCCTGCTGCGACAGCCAGAGCGTGAACTCGCGCATCGTCGCCAGAATGGCGCGCAATGTCGATTTGCTTAGAGGTATGCCGTTCGCGCCTTTCGCTGTCTCAAGATGCGTGCGAAAGCCCATGGCCCATTCGATATGGAACCGCGCGAAATCCTTGCGCCCGTTCCAGACGTCGAAGCGTTCCAAGGCCGCCAGTTCCCGATCCAACGATTTGTCGGACAGTTGGCGCGCATATTTGCGATAGTCGATGAACTGGCGCTTCAGGCGTTCATTCTTTTCATTCGGTCGTTTGCCCATGGTGGCCTCGTTCAGTTTTTCATGCGAGAGATGGGGAGCGCAGCCGCACCCCGGTTTTTTTGTGAGAGGGTATTTCGCAAGAAGTGGCGCGGCGGGTTCCCAGACCTAAACCCCTGAACTTTGCACCGCCCCCCTGCCGAAACACTGCGCAGATTAGGGCGCATTCCTCAGTCCAACGCCGCCTGCCTTGAAGAGGAAAAACACGGGGGCATCTGTCCACCTCCTTAATGTGTCCTAGTGCCGCGTAATTTTGAGGTCTAGTGTCCGGGCAATTTGGGGGATCAAGGCTTCGGCGACGGGTTTGGAAACAACCGTTCCGCAGGCATCACAGAGCGCTGTCATCTTTGCGCGGCCACTGGCGACGTCACAGTCAGCCATGCCTTCCGCTGCCTTCCGTTCCGCCCTGCAACAAACGCAGTAGAATGTGTCGATCCGGGTTTTGACTGACCGTTTGCCGCGCTGCAATTTGATGTGGTCGCGCAGGTCGTCGCCCCGGATCAGAGCGGGGCGCGCATCGTCCATGACCGGCAGACCATCCGCCGCCCAATTGCGGATGGTGCGGGAGGAGACGCCAGACGCCTCCGCCGCCTCCTCGAAAGTGTAGCAGCGGAAGGCCTTGATCCCGTTCAGGCGCGCTTTCTTCGGCATACCGCGCCCTCACTCGTCCGCCGGGGTTTCATTGCGTTTCAACCAGTCCCGCAGGGCGTCCAAGGTAATCAGGCGGCGGGTGCCGATCTTGACGCTTTTCAGCTCACCCGATGACAGCGCGGCATAAAGCGTTGTACGCCCGATGCTGCAAAGGCGCGCGGCCTCATTGGGGGAAACTGCAAGGATTTGCGCGGCTTGGCTGATCAGTTCCGGTGTGTTCGTCATGGCCCATACTCCTTTACTTGGGTATGGGTGAACTGTGCCGAACGCGGGCTGGACAGAAACAGGCCGAGGGTTTCTGTCCAGTTATTGTTCAGTCCGCGCTTTAGTCACATAGTCTCTGACAGTGGATTGCGAGGGGGCTTTTTCATTTGGATAGCGCTCTGCAAAGAGTTGCAGGACTGCATCAGCCTCTTTGTTACGCCCTTCCAGCGACTGACCGTGTAGTATTCGCTCGCTGATCAAGCGCGAAATCACCGGCCCATGCGCGCTTGGACGCCCGCCGGGGTTCTTGCGAGGCAAGCCGGTTAAAACGCCGGGATCGGCAATAACGCGCAGCTCACCAGTTGTGATGTCGATCTCGATAAGGTCATTAAGCAGCACTGTCGCCAAGCCAGCCATTGGCAAAGCACCCTGAGCCGTCACCACAAGCCGCCATTCCGACCGGGCTTCGCGTGCCAAGGCGTGTTGCAATGCGCGCGCGTCATCTTCTGTTTCAAGGGTCGGGTGAAAGTACAACATCACTGGCGCAGCGTCGGTTTGGGTCACGCCGATCCGCCACGTCTCGCCGAAAACACTGGAGGACTTGCGCTGCCGACATCCAAAGGCATCGGCCAAGCGGTCAATCAACTTTGGAACGTCCGGCGAAAATGCAGCCAACCGCGCGGCGTCAAGAGCCAGAAAGCCGAGGTCCGGGCAGTAATACCCATACCCACCCGCCTCATAGACAATCGGCGCGGAATGCGGCGCGTCGCATTCATCGCACACAACCGAAGCCAAAGCGTTCGGTTCACGCATAAATCCATGACGGACCAGCACCGCAAAGCCATCGTCGGCCCGGTAGAAATCTGCGGAAACTTTGCCGCCTTGGGAAATGATCTCGCACAGCAACGTCGCTGCGGTCATTCGACCACCTCAAACAACTCGACTTTGGTCGGTGGCGGGTCCAGCAGGTCCCAGCGATCCAACAGGTCAAAAACAAATGCCCGCTCCGCTTCGGTCTTATTCGGTGCGCTCGTCGTGTTGGGCGTTCGCAGGGTCACTGTTAGAACATGGCCCTTTTTGCCGTCGCAAGGCGCTTTGAAAATCCGCAAGGTTGCCGCAACAATGTGCCAGCCTCCGGCCTGCAATGGCGACGCAACCCCAAACCGCCGTTTCAGAAACTGATAGAGAGTTTCATCCTCGCCGCGCTTTTCGGCCATCAAAAATGCCCCATCCGTGGACCTGAACGACAGTGAAGAAACCTCGACACGTTCAATTCCATCCGCCGGAACGGTCGTCAATTCCGGCGCGTTGCGCAGAACCTCCAGACGAACATTGCGACGGGGCACTTGGACGGGCGGCTTGGACTGCGGCGCAAAGTGTTTGGAAAAGGCTTGCAGATACTTGTCGCGGATTTTGTGGCCACCTTTGGCGCAAATCTCGACGATCCGCTCTTTGGGGTCACAAACCACACCGACCTCAAGAACCTTTTGCCGCGTGTGTCGCTCAAGGCTTGTCTCGCCAAAGGCCAATTCGCTTTCGGCGTGGTCCTCGACATAAATGGTTGCTTGGGTCAGTTTCGTTTCTGCGCCAGTAGCCGGATCAATTCGTACAGGATGAAACCAATCAGCCTCGCGCTTGCGATGCGCGGGCAAATCCAAAATATCTACCGCTTCGGCCAAAAACGCATCCTGCGCGCTTTGCTGATCCAAAGCCCACGGCTTGCCATCATCGGGGAATTGAAACCGCGCCCATTGCTTGCCGCCGGATTTGCGCAAGTAGGACGCCTGAACCTGAACACGGTCGATCATCACACGGTCAAACTGAATCGCCAGCATCAAAAGGACGTCTTCGACGCCCTCGTACCCCTCCAGATCGACGCCTTCCCCGGCGCAAACATGCGCCACGCCGCTCATACCATCGTCTGAGGAAAGCTCGGCCAAAAGCTCCAACTCAGCTTTCACAGCATCTTGTCGCGCGTCAGGCAGGCCCGCTAACAGCACCTCAATCGACTTCACGAATGCCGCGCCGCGCCCGCCGCTACACCAATCGAAATCGCCGTCGGCATGAACGCCGCGCGCACCCAAAAAATCCCGCAACCGCGCCGGGGGAGATTTGCGAATGAAAGCACTAAACGACGCCATATCTTGAGCCTGACCAATTGACCTTGCCGAAACATGGGGTTCGCAGACGTCCCGTGCAAGTTGTTTGAGTTCAAAATTAACGCCTAAACGCAGAAGTCAGCTATGCGTTTAACGCCTCGGTCTCGAATGCCGCTTTGAAGTCGGTATTGGTCTGCCCCGTCTCATTGAAGAAGGGCAATCCAAGAACGGCATAATCCCGGCCTTGGAATACCGTCTCAAGTCTGGCCTTGGCTTTCACTTGCTCAAGGAAGTCTTGCTTCCAGTCATCTTGCGGGCGCAACTGGTCGCCCTTGGGTTCAATGAATAGCTGCAAGATCGTGCTTGCTTCCTCGCCCTTCTTCCTCAAAAACAGAACGAAGTCGGGTTCAAAGGCGCGTCCGGTGTCGAAGTCGTACAGCTTCACCGCCTTTTCGTTCCGCAGCAGGTAGAAGTCATCATAGATACCGCGCAAGCGGGCTTCCTGATCGTGCATGTACTTGATGAAGTGCTTTTCTTGGTCGGTCCCGTAGCTGTCATCATAGGCGTGCCAGTCCTTGCCGCTCAGGTCGATCTGATCCAGCCCCGGAACATTGCTTTCGGTCCAACTTAGCCCGGTTTCGCCTTCAATGCGCAGTTTCAGCACCTTGTCTGTGAAGCGGTCCTTGATTGGATAGGGCTTGAAGTCTTTGGTGCCGATATACTCGACACTTTCCCGTTTCACGCCGCTTTCGATCTGGTGCAGGACGTATTGTGCAATGTCCAGCTTTTGCCGTGCGGTCAGGTTGTCCAAGTCACCGGGTAAGCCGCGCACGCTCACTGTCACACCGCCCAGATAGGTGTCAGAGGTGACAAACTGCGCGGCGCTGGCGAGTTGCGGAAAGTAGGTCCGCAAGTTGGCGAAGTGGAAGAAGTCGTTGGCGTCCATTGCAAAGCCCAGAATGGCCCTACCAAAATCCGCCAGCCTAAAATCGCGTGACACGGGTTCTTTGCTCGACGACTTCAACGTCAACTGTCCACCGCCAAATGCAGATGCTTCCGTCACCCGCCCTGTCATCAAGTTGGGATAGGTGAACGGGCCTTCGATCTTGTAGGCGTCCAGCCCGGCCACACCATCACGCGGATTGCGCACCCGGTCGTTCGTCCAGACGTATTCCCTCACATATAAGGAGGTCTGCTTGAAACTGTCCTTGAGCCGCAACCGCACCGTCCGGGCCGTTTCGTCCAGCATCCCGGTTTCGCGCAGGGCGTTGCGGATGTCTTGGATGTACTTGGGGTTATGGGAACAGTGGTAGTGCAGTTCTTCCAAGATGCGCAGGGGCGTGTCCACGGCGCTGTCATACTTGCGCTTTTCCCGTGCCGCGTCGGGCTGATCCGGGGCGATGAACGGAAAGTACCGCGCCCCGCGCCCGATCAGCTGTGCCTCGGCCATCGTGGTCTTGCCCACCTTGTTGGCCTTGCCATCGCGCGTGTCGTACAGGCGCACAATGTCGAACAGGTTCAGAACGTCCCAGCCTTCGTTCAGCTTATCGACGGCAAAGATCACCCGTATCTCGTTGTCACGGTCCTCCAAGGCGTTGAGTTCTATCTGTCTATTTTCCAAATCCTTGGGGTTGTTGACATTCACCACCTTCTCGGGGGCAAAATCGCCCTGTAGCTCACGGGCAAAATCCGCACCGCTCATGCCCCGTTCGTCCATGATGAAGGCGAAGGCGCGCGAAAGGGTCTCATCGCCCTCAGAGGCCGCCCTGAGCGCGTCCAGCGCCTTGTCCGTCAGCCCTGCCACCATCGCAGTGAATGTGGCCTCGTTGTCGGCGCTTTCCTTGATCGTCTTCGACTTCATCAGGATCACCGGCTTGCAGTGCAGCCCATGCGCCTCGGCCACCTTGCGGCGGTATTGGCTTAGAACCATCGCCTGCATCATCCGGTCCACGGGCGGCAAATCGGCCTGCCGCAACCCTATGTCCTTGGAATAGCCGTCTTCCCGAAACTGGCGCAGGGAATAGTCGTACAGTATCTTGTCGTGATACTTCGCTCTGATCGCCTCATGGCTCAGGTCCACGGTCGCGGTAAACTCCAACAGCGTGTTCTCGGGGTGCTGGCGGAAAATCTCAGAAACTGTGCCTTCCCAACTGGCTTTCACTTCGGCCTCGCCCTTGGTCAGCGTCTTCTTTGTCTCGGCGTTCAGGTGGTGCGCCTCGTCCGAGATCATCACCACCTTGTAGTCGCGGAAATCCTCGATGGTGACAGCGTTTTCTTTCGGGGTCTGCATCCGGGTATGCAGCCCTTGGATGGTGGTGAAGTGGATATTAATGGCATCGCCCGACACCGCATCGAATGTATCGACCGCGCGGATGTCCACCGGCTTGTCGTCAATGCGGATCATGGGCGCGAACAGGTGCTTGGCCGATGCGGGGTTGAGGAAGTTGTCCTTGGTCTTTTCGATGATCTGGGCAGAGTTCACGAAGAACAGGAAGTTGCGGTAGCCGCGCCGGTACAGGTCCAGGATCAGCGCCGCCATCAGCACTGTCTTGCCGCTGCCCGTGGCCATGTGGAACAGCAGGTGCGGGTTGGTCGGGCGCTGCGGGAAGTCTTCGATATAGTAAAGCCAGCGTTCCAGCGCCGTGACCTGATAGGGCCTTAGCGCAATCTTGCCCGCGATGTTGCCCGTGATGTGATCGGGGATGTCCTTCTTGAGCAGCCCGAGTTCAACCGCCCCGTTGAGCTTGTCGTTCAGCGTCTGGCTCATTGGTCCAGCCCATAGAAAGAGCGGGTCGCGCGGGCGTCTTCGTCCGAGATGTCAAAGTCCGCATCACCAAGGGAGCCGAGATTGACATAGAGGTGGTTGGCATCAAGGCAGTCCATCAACACGCGCTTGGCGTCTTCCAGCGGAAGCGCGGCGAAGTCGCCCCCCTCTTTGATCGTGCTGTCGAAGGCGTTCAGGTCCACGTCATAGCGCAGATAGCCGGTGGCTTGCATGTCGGTATGGATGGTTTGCAGCGCTGCTATGTCCGGGGCAGCTTCGATCCGGTCAGCGAAGGCGGAGTTGGAAGCCGCAAGTTCAGAATAGACAAACGATCCACCGCCTTTCCACTTCACAGTTTCGGAAACCCCACCTTGTTCGCCATTGACGACATTGTGCATCCGTTGCTTGGTCACGTCTTCGATGTAGTCCATTTGCTCGATTGCAAGCCAACGTCGCCCCATCTTGTGAGCAACAGCCGAGGTCGTCCCTGAACCTACGAAGAAATCCAGAACGATGTCGCCGTTGTTGGTGCCAATATGCAATATGCGCTCAATCAGTTTTTCAGGCTTGGGCGTAAAGTCGGATGCCGCATCTGCCCCAATGTGTGATTGCAACTCTTTCTTTGCTTGCTCATTCGTGCCTGCTTCCGAATGAGGCCACCATGTCCATGATTGAATTCCCTTTTCCTCTTTCAGATACAGCTTCTTGCGCGGCGCATTCGTGTCTTTTGCTCCAAACCAAATGCGCCCATCATTGAATAGCTTCCAATATTCGGGTTCGGTCGCGCCCCAACAGCGGCCTTCTGGCGGCCAGTGTTCATCACCTGAAGGACTGACGACTTTATAAATCTGATCTTGCCTGCCCAATACGCCGTTCTTTTTCTTATTTTGGGCAGTGAAGTCCCGATGAACCCAATCACCGTTTTTGTCGTTGTCGCGATTAGAGTATTCGGCGCGTTGCTTCTCAGTCAGCGGCAGTCGATTGGCCTTTTCCTCGAATACGGTTTTGTAAGTGCCATTCTCGCGTTTGGTCGTGCCTACCGTCCTTGCAAAGACAAGGATGTTGTCGAACCCATCACCAAGAACCACGCGGTTATCCGGTGAAGTCCGCTTTTGCCAAGCAATATGCGCCACGAAGTTCTCACGCCCGAAAATCTCATCACCAAGTACCTTGCAGTAATGTGTTTCAGTCTCATCAAGCGTAATGAAAATCGCCCCGTCACGAGTAAGCAGTTCCCTAGCAACCTCCAAGCGGCTGCGCATAAACGTCAGCCATCCCGAATGGTTAAACCGATCATTGTAGCGAAAACCATCGCCCCCAGTGTTATAGGGCGGGTCGATATAGATCAGCTTTACCTTGCCCGCATAGCGCGCTTTTAACGAATGGAGCGCCAGCAGGTTGTTGCCCTTGATCAGCAGGTTATCGTCGTCTGACACTTCGCCTACGGGCTTGGCCTTGCCCTCTGCCACGGCCTCCGCATCCCAGCGTTCCCAGTCGGTCAGCACCTTGGATTCAAACAGCCGCGTGATGTCGTCGGGGGCCAGCGTCGTGTTCCAGAACACCTCGTTGCGTCCCCGGTCCTCTTTCGTCATGCCGCCTTCCAGCACGCAATCCTTGTAGGGCCACACCAGCACCACGTCGCGCGACTGGCTCAGGTAATCACCGCGCCCATCCGTCAGGCCGATGCGGTTCTTGAAGGCGGTATAGCTGTCTGGCAGGAAGGCTTTGTTGGACACGAAATCCTGAAACTTTACCTTGTCGAACACCAGCGCGCCCGCGATTTCGGTGAAGAAATGCGCCTTGATCGTGTCGGACTGCATCAGCAGTTCCAGCAGCCGCGCGTCCATGTTCAGCGCCGCCTCGATCACCGCATTCTTGAGGATCGCCCCATCCGAGATGAACGCCTGTTCGGCTTGGAGAAGTGCGGTCAGGTCATCGAGAAGGTTCTGCATGGATGGTCGCCCCCGTGTTGGTCTTTTCGCCCTTTGTGCCTGACGGGACAGGGAAAATCCAGCGGCAAGAGTTTGCCTTTCGACGCAACCCGAAATTCAGGCGAAGTGTGGAATCTGGACTATATGCCAAGAGAGATGATGTTGCGCCCAAGGTCGCAGGCAGTTGCGACGGCTTCCCAAGCCTCCATCAATTTCCGGCGCTTGTCGAACAAATCAGACCGGGCATAGGCCGCTTCCGCTTTGTCCTTGATCCCATGCGCCAGCGCCGCTTCGATCACCTCGCGGGGAAAGCCGGTCGTTTCACCCGCCCAATCGCGGAAGGTGGAGCGGAAGCCGTGGACGGTGATGTTGGTGCGGTCCATGCGACGCAGGACGGCGGTCATGCTCATGTCGGAAATCGGTTTGCCGGGTTTCGCCTCACTGCCAAAGATCAGGGCATCGTCAGGCGTGCCCTCTGCGCGTTGCCCAAGCAGGGCCAAGACGGCGTCGGTCAACGGTACGCGGTGTTCCTTTGCCGCCTTCATCCGTCCCGCCGGAATGGTCCAGACTTTCGCGTCCAGATCGACCTCGCCCCACGTCATGCCCCGCGTCTCGCCGGACCGCGCCGCTGTCAGGATGGTGAAGGCCAGCGCCCGCGCGGCTAAGCCTTCACGCTGGGCGAGGTCTGTCATGAAAACGGCAATCTGTGCATGGGGCAGCGCCGGGTGGTGTTTGACCGCGCGCACCTTTTTGGGCTTCGGCAAGAGGTGATCCAAATGCCCGCGCCAGCGCGCAGGGTTGTCGCCTGACCGGATTCCCAAAGCGGATGCGTAGTCGATCACAGCTTCGATGCGCTGGCGAACCCGGTTGGCAGTTTCGGGCTTTTCAGACCAGATCGGGGTGAGCGTGGAAATAACGTCCGCCGTCTCGACCCTAGCCACCTGTACCGCGCCGATCTTGGGGAAGACATAGGCCTCCAAAGTCGCCGTCCATTGTGCCGCGTGCTTGGCGTTTTTCCATCCGGGACGTTTGCTTTCAATCAGTTCAAGTGCCGCTTCGCGGAAGGTCTTGGGCTTTGCCTGCTGCTTCTTGGTGATCGGGTCTTCGCCTTCGGCAATCAGTCGCCGCGCTTCTGCCGCACGGTCGCGTGCCATGGCGAGACTGACGTCGGGGTATGGCCCAAGACCCAGATCACGGCGGCGTCCTTGGACTTGGTAGCGAAGAACCCAAGAGCGTGTGCCCGAGGGCTTCACATAGAGGAACAGGCCGCGACCATCGCCGTGCCGTCCCGGTGCTGCGGCCTCCACTTTTCTGGCATTGAGCGGCATGTCGTTCCCACATTTGTTCCCACATTTGATTCTGATTTAAGGCGGACGCGTGCGAACTTCAATGGGCGCACCCGGATTTATTGCTATGTTATTGCTAAATAAATATGAACCGCGGCGAACTGATCGAGCGCTGGGCAAACGCGGGTTATACGGACACCTCCTCCGCCACCCACCCCAG
>DQCL01000051.1 GCA_003533975.1 Octadecabacter sp.
GTTCCAGTCCTACGCGCTGTTTCCGCACCTGAGCGTTTGGGACAACATTGCGTTCGGGCTGAAACGTTCTGACATGCCCAAAGACCAAATCGGCGACCGCGTTGAGAAGATGCTTAAGCTGACGCAATTGGGTAAGTTCGCCAAACGTAAGCCGCACCAGATTTCAGGCGGTCAACGTCAGCGCGTTGCACTTGCACGGTCTCTCGCCAAGGCCCCAAAACTGTTGTTGCTGGATGAGCCGCTCGGCGCGCTGGACAAAAAGCTGCGCAATGAGACGCAGTTTGAACTCATGGATATTCAGGAAACGACTGGAACGACCTTTGTGATCGTGACCCATGACCAAGAAGAAGCGATGACAGTGGCGTCGCGGGTGGCCGTGATGACCGAAGGCAAGCTGGCGCAGGTCGCCACACCTGATCAGATTTATGAGGCGCCCAATTCTACCTATGTTGCGGACTTTATCGGTGATGTGAACCTAATCGAAGGGAAATCCGCTGTCGCTAAGGGGGGGATGGATGTGCATTGGGGCGATCATCAGCCGCCAATCCACGTCACCACCGACACCCCCCTCCCTGCCGCCTCGCAGTGCCATTTCGCGATCCGCCCAGAGAAGGTTTCGATTTCTACTACCAAGCCGAAAGCGGCGAATGTGGTTCAGGGCAAGATCCTCGACATTGCCTATCTCGGCAACATCTCAACCTATCATGTTGAGATCGAATCCGGCGTCATCTTCAAGGCGCAAACGACGAATTCCAAACGTTTGTCACGGCGAACGTTTACGTGGGAAGACGAAGTGTACCTCAGCTGGACAGACACCGCTGGTGTCGTGTTGAGCGAATGAAATTGCGCCGCTCTTTCCTGATTGCCATTCCCTATACGTGGCTGGTGATTTTCTTCCTCATCCCTTTTGGGATCGTGTTGAAAATCTCATTCTCTGACATCGCGCTGGCGATCCCACCGTATACGCCGACGATGAAGGATGGGTTCTGGGAAATGCTGTCCGGATTGGACCTTGAAAACTACGCGTTCATCGGTGCGGGCGCGGTTTTTGCAGTCTTCGCTGTTCTTGTGATTTCGATCGGAATGTTCCAAATTGTCTATCCAAGGGTGCGTCGCGCCCTTATTCCCGATGCAAGATATGGCATTTTTGATAGTGCGGCGGCGGTTCTAACGACCTTGGCCGTGGCATTGGTCAACGTCGCGTTGATCGTCGCGCTCCTAAGTTTCCTGTTTCCGGTCCTCAAGTCCTTCGTTGATATTCCAGATTTCCTGTACTTCGCGGCCTACCTGTCGTCCTTGAAAATCGCTGTAATCTCAACATTCCTAACCCTGCTCATTGGCTACCCGATTGCTTATGGAATGGCGCGCGCCGCTGAACATTGGCGACCCACGTTGTTGATGCTGGTGATCCTTCCATTCTGGACCTCGTTCCTGATCCGCGTTTATGCGTGGATCGGCATTCTGAGCACCGAAGGCTACCTCAACCAGTTTCTTCTTGGGGTTGGTATCATTGGGGAACCCTTGGCGATCTTGAACACACCCGTCGCCGTCTACATCGGTATCGTTTACACCTACCTGCCCTTCATGGTTTTGCCGATCTACGCGGCCTTGGACAAGATGGACGACAGCCTTGTGGAAGCTGCCGAAGACCTCGGCTGCACGACGCTATCGGCTTTCTGGCTGGTGACTGCACCGCTGTCCAAACCGGGTGTCATTGCCGGATGTTTCCTCGTGTTCATTCCGGCGCTGGGTGAGTTCGTGATCCCATCCCTATTGGGCGGGTCCAACACAGTAATGATCGGTAAGGTTTTGTGGGAAGAATTCTTTAACAACCGCGATTGGCCAGTGGCCTCGGCTGTGGCGGTGATTTTGTTGTTGATCTTGATCATCCCCATCGTGTTGTTCCAGCGCAACCAAGAGGAGGTGGAACAATGAGGCGGTTTTCCTGGTTCAACGCCACATCCCTGACGTTCGGGTTCGCGTTCCTTTACCTGCCGATGTTGATGCTCGTCATCTACAGCTTTAACGAATCCCGCCTTGTCACCGTTTGGGCGGGCTTTTCCACCAAATGGTACGGAGAGTTGATGCAGAACGAGGCGTTCTTGGGCGCCGCGTGGGTTACGATCAAGGTTGCGTTCTGGTCGTCCACTTTGGCTACGATCCTTGGCACAATGGCCGCTTATATCATGGTGCGTTCAGGGCGGTTCCGTGGACGTGGGTTGTTTAGCGGTATGATCTACGCGCCACTTGTGATGCCCGAGGTTATTACCGGCCTGTCACTGCTGCTGTTCTTCATCGCGGTCGATGTAAATCGTGGGATTTTGACGATCATATTGGCCCACACAACGTTTGCGATGTGTTATGTTTCGGTGGTCGTCACATCGCGGTTGGTCAGCTTTGATAACTCCCTTGAAGAGGCCGCGCTGGACCTTGGCTGCACGCCATTTGACGCATTCCGTTCAGTTACCTTGCCGATTATTTTGCCTGCTGTGATTTCGGGATGGTTGCTGGCGTTCACGCTGTCCTTGGATGACTTTGTCATTGCGACGTTCACGTCTGGGCCGTCATCAACCACATTGCCAATCAAGATTTTCAGCGCCGTGCGCCTTGGTGTGACACCAGAGATCAATGCGCTGTCCACGATCATGATC
>DQCL01000209.1 GCA_003533975.1 Octadecabacter sp.
GGACATCGTGCCAGGGTCAACGTTCAGATATGGGTCCAGCTTGCGCAAGCGCACCGAAAACCCACGGGCCTGCAACAAGGAGCCCAGTGCCGCAGATGCCAGACCTTTGCCAAGCGAGGACACAACCCCACCAGTGATGAATACGTAACGCGCCATGAAGCAGGAAACCCCCGTGAGATCGGTCTAAAATAAGTGGATTACAGCCCGGCAGCAGCACGCCGGAACGCATATATCACGGGATTTAAGTCTATGCGGATTCGGGGCCCTCTGGCAACCAGAGTTTCCCTGCAAAAGCTGAATTAACCGCAATATCGTGTAGATAAAGTCGCTTAGCCCGCAATGGGTAGTGGTTTATTCGGTGTCAGGAACCAGCGGCTGATCGCTTGGCGTGTCAACGGATGGGGGCAGCAGGCTCTCACCAGCTGTAGGCGCAGTTTCAGTTGCGTCAACCACTGGGGCAGCTTCATCACCAACCACAGATGCATCGCTTGCTTGTTGTGCGGACAGCACAGTCAGCGCGATAGACGTGCTAATAAATCCAATCGCCAAAATCCATGTGAGCTTGCCAAGAGCCGTCGCTGTAGATCGGCTGGACATAGCGCCGCCGCCACCGCCGCCACCAATACCAAGGCCGCCACCTTCAGAACGCTGCAATAAAACAACGCCAATCAGCGAAAGCGCGAGCAGCAAGTGGACGACAAGAACGACATTTTCCATGGATGGACCCTTTGGCGGTGTTCTGCGCTATTTAGGAGTAAGTGCATTGCGCTGCAACCCCCATCCGGTTGGTCACGCAATGGCAACAGATTTACTGCCGGACTAGTCGTCCAAATCATCCATGTCCGCTTGACCTGACAGTTTACGGCGCACGTGGCTCCAGCTGAGGCCGATGCCTAGGACAAAGGACATCATAAACAAGGCGACCCACGTGTTCGCCGTCGGGTTTTCGAAGTTCATCCATCCCAGATCATAAGCAACCCAAAGCAACGCGCCAGTAATCGCGGCAACAAGGAACATGCCAACAAACCCGATAGAGCGCAGGGTGGCACGGACATAGATGATGTAGCCGACGACCAACAAAAGTCCACACAGCACCGCGATCGAGAGATTCTCTGCGCCAGATACCTGCACCCAGCGCGCATAACACCACTGTGTCGGATTGAATGTGGCCGCCAGAAGCAGAAACGCAAAGAACCAACGCACAAGAAAACCGTTCATGAAAGTTCCTAAAGATATTGTTTTGCGGGCAAGATGGCGGCGTCGATGCGCTCTGTCTAGGGGCCAGTGCTTTGGGGGTGGGGCAAATGTCCACTTTCGCCCTCTGGCGTGATGCCCTAAGAGGGGCACGGGTTTTACCTCAGGGGATCAAAGATATGGCGAATGTAGTGGTTGTAGGCGCACAGTGGGGCGATGAAGGCAAAGGCAAAATTGTCGATTGGCTTTCAGAACGCGCTGATGTGATTGCGCGATTCCAAGGTGGGCATAATGCCGGCCACACCTTGGTGATTGACGGCAAAGTCTACAAATTACACGCATTGCCGTCCGGCGTTGTACGGGGTGGCAAGCTTTCCGTCATCGGCAACGGTGTTGTGCTGGATCCGTGGCACCTGATGAAAGAGATCGCCACGATCGAAGCGCAGGGCGTTGAGATCAATCCTGGGAACCTGATGATCGCGGAAAACACCCCGCTGATCTTGCCAATTCATGGCGAACTTGACCGGGTGCGCGAAGAAGCCGCTAGTAAGGGCACTAAAATTGGCACCACAGGGCGCGGCATTGGGCCAGCCTATGAAGATAAGGTCGGTCGCCGCTCTATCCGCGTGGCGGATTTGGCGGATGCCGCGACGCTTGAAGCGCGTGTTGATCGTGCGTTGCAGCACCACAACCCGCTTCGTAAAGGTCTTGGTTTCGACGAGATCGACCGCGATGCGCTTTTGGCGCAACTGCAAGAAATCGCTCCGAAAATTCTGCCATATGCGGCGCCGGTCTGGAAAGTGTTGGCGGAGAAACGCAAGGCGGGCAAACGCATTTTGTTTGAAGGCGCGCAGGGTGCGTTGCTTGATATCGACTTTGGCACGTACCCATTCGTGACCAGCTCCAATGTGATTGCTGGGCAAGCGGCAACGGGCGTTGGCCTTGGCCCAACTGCAATTGATTACGTTCTGGGAATCGTTAAAGCCTACACAACCCGCGTGGGCGAGGGGCCGTTCCCAACAGAACTGGATGACGCTGACGGCCAACGTCTGGGCGAGCGTGGCCATGAGTTTGGTACGACGACAGGGCGCAAACGCCGGTGTGGTTGGTTTGACGCGGCCCTGTTGCGCCAGACCTGTGCGACATCCGGCATCACGGGAATCTGCCTGACCAAGCTTGATGTTTTAGACGGGTTTGAGACGCTGAAAATCTGTGTCGGCTATGATCTAGACGGCGAACGGTTGGATTATCTGCCAACCGCAGCCGATGCGCAGGCCCGTTGCACACCAATCTATGAAGAGATGGAAGGTTGGTCAGAAAGCACCGAAGGAGCACGGTCTTGGGCGCAGCTTCCGGCGCAGGCGATCAAATATGTGCGCCGTGTGGAAGAGCTGATAGAATGCCCTGTGGCTTTGGTCAGCACATCGCCGGAACGCGAAGACACGATCCTCGTTACTGATCCGTTCGCGGATTAAAGGGGGCGAGATGGTGCTGTCACACAAATCAAGAAAGCGCTGGTCACTGGTGATTTTGCTGGTTGGTTTGCCCGTATATGTGATCGTCGCAGTGAGCATCATCAACTGGCTTTACCCTGACCCGATGATGTTGCCACCGCCCTTGGTGCAGCTTGGGATATTTGTGGGGATTGGCCTGCTTTGGGTTTTTCCGTTGAAGTTTATCTTCAAAGGTGTCGGCCAAGCGGACCCTGATGCCTGAGGCAATCAAGCGGTGCCGCTGCGCGGCCTTGTTTTATTGGCGATTTTGGTGATGTGAGCCAATCATGGGGGTGTCGTGATTGGTTTTGGACCCTGCGGGGCGAGTATTTAAGAGCCAAAGAAGTTGACAGAAAAAGCGGCGCGAAGGGGAGCCCCTCGCGCCGCTATGTATTTTTGTCTTTGCGTTGCCTTAACTGGCGCGACGTTCCGGGTTAAAGCGGCTGTCGTCAGCAACTTGGAAGCGGCCATTGCGGACCTTGGTAAAGCGACCGGCCCGCAGAAGGTCTGCGAAACTGCGCAATCCGTCTTCGCGGTTGAAGTCATCACTGGCCACGGTGCGCACGCGGCGCAAGATTTGTGGGCGTGAAAATTCATCCGCGCCTTCAACGAAGGCTGTGTATGCAGCGGCTGCTTCTAGCAGGTCCGGAAGTTCAGACGCACCCATGTTTTCCGCAAACTCGGCAAAGGAACCCGCAGATTGCGGCGCGGCTTCGGCATCAAGGCGCGCTGCGACACGGCGTGGGACGACTGGTGTATCGCGCTTTTCGCTTTCCACCATGTCGACGCGTTGGGCTGCGACAAGTTTGAGCGGGGCAGGGCGCGGGCGTTCCGAGCGATTTTTTGAACGTACGACCGGACGTGGACGAACTACGCCCCCGCTTTCGGGTGTGACCGCCTGAGAAAGGTCGTCACGGAACGCGTTTTCCGCGTCTTGGCCGTCGTCCTGCGTATCACCCATTTGGCGTGCGGCTTCTTTCGCTGCAACAGCGGCTTTGAGCTGCGCGATAGCGTCGCGGCGGCGGCTGCCTTCGGGTTCTTGCATGTGAGCTTCGGATTCCGACATCAGGCGGTCAAGCGCAGCATCATCCACCTGTGGCTCGTCGCTTAAGAACGCGGACTTTTCGGATTCCTCTGGCTGCGCTTCGTCAGCTTTTACCGCATTAGAAATAGCGCTCAGCGTGTCGGCGCCATCAGAGACAGAGGCGTCATTCGCAGTTTCGGGTGCCGTACTTTCTTGTGCGAAGTCTGCTTCGATCGCGGCAAGGTCTTCGTCGAGGTCTAACGTTTCGTTTTCAGAGAGCGCGGCTTCGGAAAAATCACTGTCTTCGAGATATTCGTCAAGCTCATCGGCGCCATCCAAAAGGCCGAAGTCAGGGCCAGAGTTGGATGATGGCGTTTTTTCGGGTGCACTGATGTCGCCGTTTTCAACAGCATTTTCGAAATCCGCGCGTTTCATGCGGATGATACTTGCTTGAGGAGTGTCAACTTCAAGATCAACCGCGCCTTTGCCATCGCTTGATGAAACGTCAGGTGCAGCGGTTTCATCCACAGCATCTTCCTCGGGCGCACTTTCTGAATGGTGACCCATGACACGCGAAATCATGTCTGAACCGCTATCGTCTGCGGTAGGTGCTTCACTGTCTTGAGCCGTGACATCAGCGGCTTGCGCCTCTTGATTGATTTCAGCTTCATGGGCGTCGAGTTCAGCGACAAGATCATTGACGTCACCGTCATCTGCTTGAACATCGGCCACGTCCGGCGTGTCTGTCTGAGGCAAGAATTGCGCGGTCAGATCGTCGGTTGCTGCGTTTTCGTCATCATCAGAATTCCCGACAACGGCACGGATACGTTGCAGCTTAGCGGCAACGCTATCAGCATCCGGGTGGGCGGGGATTTCAGAAATGGCGGGGGCCGGATCGTTCGTCGCGAGCACAGAAGACGGCGCGTCGCCGCGCGTTTCTTCGACTTCGGATCCGGTCGTCCCCTCCGTTTGCGCTGCCGTCGCAGTGCTTACGGAACTTAAAATTGAGGCATCAGATGTGTCATCCGCTGCGCTTTCGGCGTCTGCCTTGGCGTCGGCTTGCGACGTTTCATCGTCTGCTGTTTTTGCGTCAGCTGCGGCTTTTGCTTTTGCTTCGGCTTCTGCTTGTGCGGCGGCTTCGGCTTTGCGCTCGGCCTCTGCTTGTGCGGCGGCTTCGGCTTTGCGCTCGGCCTCTGCTTGTGCGGCGGC
>DQCL01000336.1:0-1164 GCA_003533975.1 Octadecabacter sp.
GAACGTGGAACACCTCGACTTCTAAGATTTGAAAAGGACCTGACCGATGGCAACAACTGATAAACCAGACTCGATCTTCGAAATTGTGAATGTTGGCAATGGCGGCCTAGCGTTCTTGGATGATTATGAACGTCACCCAAAAGGAACGTTTAAGGCCATCATAGATCGCACGACCCAAACCACCGAAGCGGGCCGCCGTCCGCTTTGGGAAGGCTATGCAAAGGTTAAAGATTACGCGCGCAACACCACCGGAACACGGTCTGCCAAACAGGTCAGCACGCGTCCACGCGGCGGCGGTTTCTTTTCTTGGCTTGTTCAACAGCGTAAACCCGAAACCGTTGTTGAGTTTGGGACCGCCTTTGGTGTGTCTGGCATGTACTGGCTGCATGGAATCGAAGCCGTCGGCCACGGGCACTTGATGACCTACGAACCCAACACAGATTGGGCAGGATTTGCGAGCGAAAACCTCGCGTCTATGTCTGACCGGTTCACTTTAACCAATGGCACATTCGAAGAGAACGCGGCCAGAACACTGAAAGAGGGCACTGTTGGTATCGCGTTTATCGACGCCATCCACACCTCCGAATTTGTTAATGCGCAATACAAAATTTTGCGCCCTTACTTGGCGGAAAACGCGATTGTTCTGTTCGATGACATCCATTTTTCGGATGAAATGCGGGCCTGTTGGGAAGACGATATTGTAAAACGTCCAGAAATAAAGGCGTCGGCGCAACTCGGCACACGCGTTGGTATCGCATTGGTCTAAAGGCCTAGGTTTCTGGCGAATGGATTTCCGCAAAAATCGCCAAAAACCGCGCCACCTCGTCTATCGAATTATAGTGGCACATCGACACGCGCACGGCGGCATCTTGGCCCAGTGGTGTCAGGATATTCCCGCTGTAATGGTCCGCTTTGCGCACATGGGTTCGCACGCCTTCAGCGTTCAATGCGGCAACGACATCTGCCGCGGAAACGCTGTCTGCCCAGAAACACACCAACCCCTCGCGCGCGGGGTTTTCAACGCCACCGATGATCGTCACACCGTCCATCTCGGCTAACCCTTTAAGGTTGCCCGTTCCGTGCAACATCGCATCCGTCAGCACCTTCTCATGCGCCTTGATCGCGACACCCGCGGCCTCAATCCGCTCGCGGCGGGTATCCCCA
>DQCL01000336.1:1210-1694 GCA_003533975.1 Octadecabacter sp.
CACCGAGCCAGTCGAAGTAATCGACCACATCGGTAAACGTCGCATAGGCCCCCGTATCCCGCGTGCCCATCTCCCAATTCCGCTCAGGTCCGCCATCAAGGGTCTCTGGCCCGAGATCAGTCAGTCGATCACTGACCCAAGCAACACCGTACCCGTGCCGTGAAAACACCTTGTAGGGCGACACGACATAGCCATCCACATCTGCGGCAGCTAAATCCACCAAGCCGTGCGATGCATGCTGGATACCGTCAACAATGATGTAACAGTCCGGCGCGACGGCACGGATCGCGCGTGAGATCGCAACCACATCCATACCCATCCCCGTCACCGGAGACGTGTGCAAGATCGTTACGACTTTGGTATCCGGTGTCACCGCATCCGCGTAGGCCTGCGCGGTTACCAAACCTAGCGCATCATCATGAGGAACCAAACGATAGTCGCGCCCCAACTTCTGCGCCCAATGCGCCATCGCGGATCGCGACGC
>DQCL01000336.1:1805-4214 GCA_003533975.1 Octadecabacter sp.
CCAAGCCAGTCCATCGCCGCCGCCTTGCTCTTGGCAATGATATCCACCAAAGCGTGCGACGCAGGGTTATCCCGCCCCTGATTGTCCGGTATCCCCGCGAACTTCGTAGACGTTTCAACGACAGACTTTAACGTCAGCGCACCGCCAGCATTTTCAAAAAACACCCGCGGGCCCTGAAACGGGCAGGCGTCGACATGGGCAAATTTTCCACGGATATCAGTCAGCAATTCGGTATCTATCATCACAAGTCTCCCTAAAATGACTTCAACGCATTGCCCCGCCTAAAACCAGCAAAATCACGACTACAATTCAAAAATCTGCGCCACTTCAACAGGCCCGCTGCCATCCACTCCCGCCGGACTGTCCTTGGCGTGTGCGCAGGCCGTCCTCGCAAACATGAAGGACCCTAATGAACGCGCCCGATTAGCTGAATCGCACCCGCGCGGTAGGGCTAACCTGCAGCAGGCCCCACATGGATTTCACCACGTTCTTTGGCGAGCGCGATCTGCTTCTGACGCTCGCGGAACCGCTCTTTGTCGGCCTCACTCGTTTCACTTGCACACTGGTGGCAGGACACACCGTGCTCGTACTCAGCGCGGGATTTGTCCTCAGGCATCAATGGGCGACGACAGGCAAAGCACAGCAAATGCGGCCCTTCTTCCAGCCCGTGGCCGACCGATACACGCGCATCAAATACAAAACACGACCCGTCCCACGTGCTCTCATCCTGCGGAACCTCTTCGAGGTATTTCAGGATGCCACCCTTCAGGTGATAAACGTCCTCGACCCCCTGCCCGAGCAGGTAGTTCGTCGACTTTTCACAGCGGATACCGCCGGTACAGAACATCGCGATCCGCTTGTTGTGAAAGCGCTCTTTGTTGGCCTCCCACCATGCAGGAAACTCGCCGAAACTCTTGGTTTCAGGGTCTATTGCACCGTCAAACGTCCCTATCGCCACCTCATAGTCATTGCGCGTATCAATCACCGCCACGTCCGGCGACGTGATCAATTCGTTCCAATCTTGCGGCGAAACGTAGTTCCCAACGTTCACCGTTGGGTCCACATCCGGCTGTCCCATCGTCACGATCTCGCGCTTGATACGCACCTTCATACGGTTGAACGGCGGCACGCTGGCCTCGCTCTCTTTCCACTCGAAGTTGGTACAACCGGGCAGGGCACGGATGTGCCCCAACACGGCATCAATGCCTGCGCGCGGCCCCGCGATCGTTCCGTTGATACCCTCGGGCGCCAAAAGCAACGTTCCCATAACATCACCGGCGGCACAGGCGGCAGCCAACGGCCCCTTCAATGCTGTAGGGTCAGCGAACGGGGTGAAATGATATAATGCTGCGACTGTATACATGGGTCACCAATACTGCGTTGCACGTAAACGCTCAACCCGTAGGGTAGGCGCAAATCACCACTTCATGAGGTTCAAATTGTCACACGCGCTCCTTGTCATCGACGTCCAAAACGACTTTTGCCCGGGCGGATCCCTCGCGGTCACAGGTGGCGATGAAATCGTCACAGGCATCAATGCCCTCATGCCCGACTTCGACGCGGTGATCCTAACGCAAGACTGGCACCCCGCAGGCCACTCCTCCTTCGCCAGCACACATTCCGCGGACCCGATGAGCATGATCGACATGCCCTACGGCCCCCAAGTCCTCTGGCCCGATCACTGTATCATCGGCACACAGGGCGCAGCCTTCCACAAAGGCCTGAACACCGACGCCGCCGATATGATCATCCGCAAAGGTTACAACCCCGCCATCGACAGCTACTCGGCGTTCTTTGAAAACGACCACACGACCCCCACAGGCTTGTTCGGCTACCTACAAACTCGCGGCATCGACACGCTGACAATGGTCGGCCTCGCCACAGACTTCTGCGTAAACTACTCCGCCGTTGATGCCGCCAACCTCGACCTCACTGTTACCGTCCACACCGACCTCTGCCGCGCAATTGATTTCGACGGATCTCTGGAAGCGGCAGTTGAAGGGATGAAGGCGGTGGGTGTTAAAATCCACGAATGACCGCGACGCCCCACATCGACTTATTCGGCAGCGTGCGTGAACGGCTGATTAGGTCGGAAAGCTGAACGTCAAGAAATGCAGCAAACGATAACAATGAAAACAAACGTTGCAGGGCTTTTTTGCATGTGGCGGGTGGCATCTGGCGTGATGCCATCCAGTAAATCTGACGTTTGAAGTCTTGGAGTGCAAAATAAATGGGCAGTTTGGCCGTGCTTGCCTCATTTGCGGGCCTGTGAATGCCGCTGTCTAGGAGTCTTGGCGCGCTAGGTGTTGACCTTACTTAGGCCAGCACAAATGACGGCTCTATGAAAAGTGACCTTCGCATTCTGATAGTTGAACCTGATCCCGAGAGGGTGCAGGCGATCATTGATGC
>DQCL01000336.1:4383-6917 GCA_003533975.1 Octadecabacter sp.
GTGGATGGTTTGAACATGGACCGGATCAAATCAGTTTTGGAGACCGCAATCGCGCGGTTTAAATTGATGCGTCAAATGCAATGCGAGTTGGAAGCGGCGAAACAGGCGCTTGAGGATCGCAAGCAGATTGATCGTGCCAAAGGCATCCTGATGCGGCAGCGCGGCCTGAGTGAAGATGCCTCCTACACCTTGTTGCGCAAGACCGCGATGAGCCAGAATCGCAAGGTTATTGACGTGGCACACGCGCTTGTAACGGCGGCGGATTTATTGTCATGAACCAGACTGTTTTGAATTGTGGTTACGTTCCCTTGGTGGATTGCGCGCCGCTTGTGATTGCCAAAGAACTTGGGTTCGCTTCCGAAGAGGGGCTTTTGCTTAATCTTGTACGTCAGCCTTCGTGGTCGGCTTTGCGGGATATGTTGGCGCTTGGTCACTTGGACGTGGCGCATATGTTGTCACCGATGCCGGTTGCCATGTCGATCGGACTCGGAGGGCTTCCGGCGCGGGTTGATACTTTGATGGTCCTGTCTGTGAATGGCACGGTGTTTGGGGTTTCAAATGCGTTGGCCGAAAAACTGGGTGAGGTGCCTTTTGGGGATGCCAAAGCTGTTTTGGCCGCGCTTTGCGCCCGCACGGACAAACCAATTCGCGTGGGGGTTCCGTTTCACCATTCTATGCACCGTTTGTTGTTGTCCTATTGGACGTCCACGGCGCCCGACCTGAAGATCGAAGAAATCACCGTGCCACCGCCGCGGATGGCTCATGCTGTTGCGGATGGATCTGTCGATGCGTTTTGGGTTGGGGAACCTTGGGGCAGCGTGGCCGTGCAGCAGGATGTTGCGCGGTTGATGATGACCGGCCGTGATGTTTGGCAGTTCGCGCCGGAAAAGGTTCTGGCGGCGCGTCATGATTGGGTTGAGGCAAATGAAAGCGCGGCGCAGCGTTTGATGCGCGCGGTGTTTAAGGCGGCGGCGTGGCTGGATGTGCGAAAGAACAAACCCTTGGCGGTCGAAATTCTGACGCGCAGTGAACACCTTAGCATGGGGCCGGAATTCATCGACCCCGCACTTTCTGGTGAAATCGTAGCCAAGCACAACACGGCCCCTAAACAGGTGGGGCTCTTTTTGCAGTTCCACAAACATGCCGCCAGCTTTCCGTGGCGCAGTCAGGCCGCGTGGATTGCATCGCGCCTGGGGGCGGACGCAGTGGGCATCCAAAAAGCCAAGGCGTGTTTTCGCGCTGATCTTTACCGACAAAACCTAGGGACCGTCGGCGTTGACCTGCCAGGTGCGTCCGAGAAAGAAGAGGGTGCGTTGCAGTATGAAACGGCTGTCGCATCCACACGCGGGCATATGATTCTCGCGCCGGATGCTTTTTTTGATGGCAGAACCTTCGACTTTCCGGCGAATTCTAGCTGAATTTTTAAGCACTTTCTGCACTGCAGCATAAAAGCGGGTGATTTTGCGACGCGGCAATTGGAACCTGGGACCCGCTACGCCACTATCTACCCAAGGGCAAAGATGCCCGCTGATACGTGTTGACCGATGCAGGTCACACCTCACCTTTGAGCAAAGCCGCTCGTATGGACCACGGAAATCCTCCCCCGTGATCTTTACGTGCGGCTTTTTTATTTTGCCCTTTGGGTATTGAAAGGAACGATCATGAAGAACACCCTTGCAGTATTACTGGCGACATCCAGCTTGTTGGCCACGTCGGCTGCGGCCCAGTCATTGGACCTCGAACAAGAGGAACTGACGTTAGGATTCATCAAACTGACAGATATGGCGCCTTTGGCGGTGGCCTATGAGTTGGGGTACTTCGAAGACGAAGGACTATTCGTCACCCTTGAGGCGCAGGCCAACTGGAAAGTTCTGCTCGATGGTGTGATTTCAGGTGAATTGGACGGCGCGCATATGCTTGCAGGTCAGCCTTTGGCCGCAACCATTGGATATGGCACAGAAGCGCACATCATCACGCCGTTTTCCATGGATTTGAACGGCAACGCAATTACGGTTTCCAACGAAATTTGGGAAGAAATGCGCCCCAACGTGCCGTTGATGGACGATGGTCTTCCACAGCACCCGATCAGTGCCGAGGCGCTGGCCCCTGTGGTTGAAGATTACCTGGACCGCGGTGAGCCGTTCAACATGGGCATGGTGTTCCCCGTGTCCACACACAATTACGAAATCCGGTACTGGCTAGCCGCGGGCGGTTTGCAGCCTGGTTTTTACAGCGAACAGGATATCTCCGGCCAGATTGGCGCGGATGTGTTGCTGTCCGTGACGCCTCCACCGCAAATGCCATCCACTATGGAGGCCGGCACAATCTTTGGCTACGCCGTGGGTGAGCCTTGGAACCAGCAGGCCGTGTTCAAAGACATCGGTGTGCCTGTGATCACCGACTATGAAATGTGGCACAACAACCCTGAAAAGGTGTTCGGCATTTCCGCTGAATTCGCCGCAGAGAACCCGAACACGACCATCGCTCTGACCAAGGCGCTGATCCGTGCTGCGATCTGGCTGGATGAAAACGAC
>DQCL01000074.1 GCA_003533975.1 Octadecabacter sp.
CGACCTTGGCATCAACAACGCCGTTGAAAGCTACCTGGATGCGATCGCATCTGAAGAACCTGACATTCTTGGTATGTCCGCCCTGCTCACCACGACGATGCCCTACATGAAAGTCGTCATCGACACGATGATAGAACAAGGCATCCGCGATGAGATGATCGTGCTGGTTGGCGGCGCTCCGTTGAACGATGAGTTCGGCAAAGCCATCGGCGCTGACGCCTATTGCCGTGATGCAGCTGTTGCCGTTGAAACCGCAAAGACGTTCATGGCACGCAAACACAACCAAGGCGCCACCGCCTAAAACGTGCTAAACTGAAATTCCAGCGCGTCCGGTGGCCCTGCTGCCGGACGCGTTTTCATTTAAAGGGGCCGCGCATGGATGACACCACACGCCCGACAACGCCAAACGGAAAAGGCCGCATTCTGCTGATCGCCTGCGGTGCTTTGGCGCGTGAAATCCTTGCATTGAACACGGCAAATGGCTGGGATCATCTGCACCTGCATTGCTTGCCTGCAAACTATCACCACACACCCGACAAGATCGTGGACGCCGTTGAAAAGATGGTGGCAGAACGGCGCGATGAATTCGAAGACATCTACGTGGTTTACGCTGATTGTGGCACCGGCGGGCTATTGAAGGCGGCCTGCGATCGCATGGGCATCCAGATGGTTGAAGGGCCACATTGCTATAGCTTCTTTGAGGGCAACACCGCGTTTGAAACGCTTGATGAGATGACCGCGTTCTACCTCACCGATTTTTCCGTCCGCCAGTTTGATGCCTTCATCTGGAAGCCACTGGGCATGGATCGCCACCCAGACCTGCGGGACATGTATTTCGGGAACTACGACAAGATGGTCTATCAAGCCCAGACCGACGACCCTGCCCTGACCGAACTTGCCAAGAAACACGCGCAACGCCTTGGCCTCACGTTTGAACGCCGTCTGACAGGCTACGGTGATCTTGAAACGTCGCTGGCGGCGGTTCGTTAAGCGGTAACGCTGCGAATCCGTTCGACCATTGCGCGCACCCCGTTTGAACGCTGTGCTGACAAATGGTCATTCAAGCCAAGGCGTTCCAATTCCGCGCGTGCATCGACACCAGCAACGTCATCCACCGGCAACCCATTATACAAAGCGTGTAAAATAGCGATCAGCCCACTGACGATCATAGCATCGCTCGCGCCTTGGAACGTGAACACGCCGTCTTCGATCTTTGGAACCAGCCAGACCTGCGATGCGCACCCGTCAACCTTGGTCGCCGGAACTTTAAACGCATCATCAAGTGGCGGCATTTCACGCCCCATGTCGATGACATGCGCGTAACGGTCTTCCCAGTCGTCCAAAAACTCGAACGTTTCAGCAATTTCCTCAAAGGCAGTCGTGGCCATAGTATTCCCCTATCTTGCCCCTGATTTAGGCCCCGCCCCCTCAAACGTCCAGTGTCCGCTTTTCTTAAGCGCAACTTTGGGCTAGCAAGACGTACCAACTAAGATCAAAGGGGCGATCCATGCTGCGCGCAACACTTTTAGGCACTGCTGTCCTGCTCACGCTTTCGGGCTGCGCACAAGTATCCGAAAGCCGTTTTAACCCTTTCAACTGGTTTGGAAACAGCACCGAAGCAGCCGTTATCAACCCGAGCGAACGCCGCCCACTGGTCCCTGAAGGCCGCAGCAATGTAACTTTAGATGGCCGCGAACTGGTTCAAAGCATCACGTCCCTCAGCGTTGATCGCGCTCCAAGTGGCGCCATTGTGCGCGCTATCGGTAGCGCTGAAACGCAAGGCTTCTTTAACGCAGAACTTGTCAGCCGTGGTGTTGAAAATGGCGTACTGATGCTTGAATTCCGCGCGCAAAGGCCAACACGTCTGGAAGTGCCAGGCACACCGCGCTCACGCCAAATCAGCGCGGCTTATGCCATTGATGGTGCTGATCTTTCCGGCATTCGCACGGTTCGCGTACAAGCCGCGACAAACGCACGGACGTCCGGCCGTTAAACGCCGCTAAAGCGCGATCGCAACGACCTTCTCGCCCTTTACCGCCAAGCCGATCTCGCCATTGCAAAGGCGCAAAGCATCGTCACCGAAAACCTCTTTGCGCCACCCGCTTAGGGCAGCAACGTCACGAATGCCCCCCGCAATCGCGTCCAGATCAGCGCTATTGGCAATGAGCTTTTGGGCCACGCCTTCGGTGTCTGCAACCGACTTCACCAACACACGCAACATATCCGCCAACGCAGGATTCACCTGAAGTTTCTCACGGCTGGAATCAACGCGCGGTGCATCTTCCGGTTTGACAGCCAAGCCGGTTTTCACTGCGTTCAAAATACCATCTGCAATATCGCCACGGCGTGCTTCGCGCAGCAGCAAGCGCGAACGCCCCAAATCTTTTTCTGACGCGGGCTTTGTCGATGCGATCTCGACCAAGGCGTCGTCTTTGAACACACGGTTGCGCGGAATATTGCGCGCTTGAGCATAGGTTTCACGAAAACGCGCCAATTCGCGCACGATTGACAGGAATTTCCCTGAACTGGTCCGTGTTTTCACGCGTTTCCATGCCANNTTGCGACCAGACTTGTCCAATTGCGCAGACAAAAATTCGTAAATAACCCGCAAGTGCGTCACATCAGCCAAGGCATAGGTCTGCTGCGCATCCGTCAGCGGGCGGCGTGACCAATCCGTAAAGCGCGAAGACTTATCAACAGAATCCTTGGCAATCTTGCGCACAAGCGTTTCATAACCCGCCTGTTCGCCAAAGCCACACACCATCGCCGCGACTTGCGTGTCGAACAGTGGCGTTGGGATGATTCCTTTATCAATATAGAAAATTTCAAGGTCTTGGCGGGCTGCGTGGAACACTTTGACCACATTCTCGTCTTGAAACAGCTCATACAGCGGCGCCAAATCAAGACCGTCAGACAATGGGTCAACCAAGACCGCATCGTCATTCCCGTCGCCCATATAGGCCAACTGGATCAAACATAGCTTTGAATAATAGGTCCGTTCGCGCAGGAACTCGGTGTCCACGGTCACATAAGGATACTTGGCGGCCTCGGCGCAATATGCGGCAAGATCGTTCGTCGTTGTGATGGTCTTCATCTGGGCCTTTTCTTATCGCTA
>DQCL01000214.1 GCA_003533975.1 Octadecabacter sp.
GAAGAAAGCCGCACGGCCAAAGGGCCAGCGCGCGCGATTGAGCTTGGGTATGAAAAGGCGCTGTCGGCCATTATTGACGCCAACATCACCACCTTCATCACGGCGGCAATTTTGTTTGCGATGGGCGCGGGGCCGGTGCGCGGGTTTGCGATTACCCTTGGGCTTGGGATTATCACGTCTGTGTTCACGGCGATCTTTGTGACGCGTTTGTTGGTTGTGATCTGGTTTGAGCGCAAACGTCCGAAAGCGGTGCTGGCGGGCAAGTATCTTCGTCTTGTGAAGTCCGAAACGGCGTTTGATTTCTTCAAGCGCGGTAAGATGTGGCTTGGCTTGTCGGGCATCATGGTCGTCGTGGCGTTCGTGTCCTTCATGGCGCAGGGGTTGAACTTCGGCATTGATTTCAAAGGCGGCACAACGCTTCGTACGGAAAGCACGCAAGTGATTGATGTGGCGGAATACCGTTCGGCCGTAGACGCGTTGGACTTGGGCGAGGTGACCATCACCGAAGTGTTTGATCCGACCTTTGGCGCGGACAAGAATGTCGCGACGGTCGCGATCCAAGCACAGGATGGCGAAGAGGCCGTTACCAACGTTACGATCCAAGCGGTCGAAGCTGCTTTGCAAACCATCGACCCGAATATGACATTCCCAGCCGTTGAATCCGTCGGCCCGACCGTGTCGGGTGAGCTGATTCAAGGCGCGATTATCGCCGTCGTTTTGGCGATTGGGGCGGTGTTGGCCTACATCTGGATGCGGTTTGAATGGCAGTTCGCACTGGGTGCGGTTGCGGCGTTGATGCATGATGTATTGCTGACCATCGGCATTTTTTCAGAGCTTCAAATCCGCTTTGATCTCGCGATTATTGCGGCTTTGCTGACAATCGTGGGCTATTCGCTGAACGATACCGTGGTCGTATTTGACCGCGTGCGTGAGAACCTGCGCAAGTATAAGGCCAAGGACCTGAAAGAGGTGCTGAACCTGTCGATCAACGAAACCCTGAGCCGGACGTTCATGACATCCTTCACCACATTACTGGCGTTGATTTCACTTTATGTGCTGGGTGGTGATGTGATCCGTGGGTTTGTCTTCGCGATGATCTGGGGTGTTATCATCGGGACGTACTCGTCCATCTTTGTGGCCTCCACGACGCTGCTGGTCTTGGGCGTGAAACGCGACTGGTCCAAGGAAGCAAACAAGGTCGGCGGACAGTACGCCGACATTGATGCCTAAGGGAGCAACACGATGCGATTGAACGAGGTTGTCTACACGGATGCCAAGCCGGTTGATGGTTATGGGACTGGGTTCTTTCGCATTGGTGGCGAGGTCTATGAAGGCGCTTTGCTGGTGCTGCCGTCGGGCATTACACCTTGGGGCGGGTATGAAGATGCGCAAGCGTTGAGCGATGCGGTTGCCGACATTGACGTGGTTTTCGTCGGGACGGGGAGCGAGATCGCCCATATTCCGACGGAGCTTCGCAAAACCCTTGAGGACGCAGGTATCGGGGTTGAGGTGATGTCATCGCCAACGGCCTGTCGCACGTATAATATCGTCTTATCCGAAGGCAGGCGCGTCGGTTTGGCGCTTTTGCCTGTTTAGGGGTTAGGCTAGCGTGGCGACATGGAATTAACTGTCTCAGATTTATCGGTGGCGCGGGGCGGCGTGCCAGTTCTTTCAGGGCTGTCTTTTGACCTGAAAGCGGGCCAAGCACTGGTGCTGCGCGGCGCAAACGGCATTGGCAAAACGACCTTGCTGCGCACTTTGGCGGGCTTGCAGCCTGCGCTGTCGGGCTCTGTTGATTTTCCCGAAGATGCGGGCGCCTATGCCAGCCACGCAGACGGGATCAAAACGCAGCTAACGGTGACCGAAAATCTCGCATTTTGGGCGGATGTGCATGGTGCAGACTTGCCTGACAGCGTGTTCAAAACCTTTGATCTGGAAGACCTGCGCACCCGTCTGGCGGGCACATTGTCGGCTGGGCAAAAACGCCGCGTAGGATTAGCGCGCCTTGGCGTCATTGGCCGCAAGGTGCTGTTTCTGGATGAGCCGACCGTCAGCCTTGATGCGTTTTCGGTGAAGATGTTTGCCAGCTGGTTGCGGGATGAGCATCTGGGGCAGGGCGGTATTGCCGTGATCGCCACGCATATTGATCTGGGGCTGGACCTGCCAGAGCTTGAGCTTGAACCGTTCAAGGCCGCCGCAGATGCGGGCGGCGGATCTGACGAGGCGTTCTTATGACGCTCGGGCCGCGCCCGTGATTGCGTTGCTACGCCGCGACCTTGCACTTGCGGTGCGGGCAGGGGGGGGCTTTGGCCTTGGGCTGGCGTTCTTTTTGATTGTTGTCGTTCTGGTACCGTTCGGTGTTGGGCCCGAAGCCGAGGTGCTGACACGCATCGCACCGGGGATTTTATGGGTCGCGGCCCTTCTTGCGGCGCTTTTGTCGCTGGACCGGATCTTCGCGTTGGATTTCGAGGACGGATCATTGCCGTTACTCGCCACATCGCCGTTGCCGTTAGAAGGGGTGGCACTGGTAAAGGGTATCGCCCATTGGATCACCACGGGCTTGCCGCTGACATTGGCGGCACCCGCGCTGGGGTTCTTGCTGAACCTCGCACCATCCGCCTATTTGTGGCTGCTGTTGTCGCTCGCGCTTGGAACGCCTGCGTTGTCGATGATCGGCACATTCGGGGCTGCGCTGACCGTAGGCTTGCGCCGTGGCGGGTTGCTGATGTCCTTGCTGGTTTTGCCACTGTACGTGCCGACGCTGATCTTCGGGGCAGAGGCCGTGCGGCGCGGGGCGGAGGGGTTGGACCCGAGTACCTCACTCCTCATGCTGGCGGGCATCACGCTCGGCAGCTTTGCCTTGCTGCCCTTTGCCGCATCGCTTGCGCTGCGCGTCAATCTTAGGTGAGTGGTATTGTTCATGCGCAAACAGAAAGGTAGCTAACGGATATGTCGATCTGGGAATATGCTAATCCAAAGAAGTTCATCACGACCACGACGCCGCTGGTGCCGTGGATAATGGGCTTTGCGATTGCCTGTTTGGTTGTCGGGCTTGTGTGGGGCTTTTTCTTCACGCCGGATGATTTCCGTCAGGGATCTACCGTTAAGATTATCTACCTGCATGTTCCGTCCGCGCTTATGGCGATCAATGCGTGGTTCATGATGTTGATCACCTCGCTTATCTGGCTGGTGCGCCGCCATCACGTCAGCGCCTTGGCAGCCCGTGCCGCCGCGCCTATCGGTATCGTCATGACGCTTATCGCCCTGATAACGGGTGCAATTTGGGGGCAGCCGATGTGGGGCACGTGGTGGGCA
>DQCL01000088.1:0-202 GCA_003533975.1 Octadecabacter sp.
CGCGTTCTTGGCTGATCAATTCGATAGGATTACCCGCGACCGCCACACGTCCTAAAACCTCGTGCACATGGGGTCGGGCCAGATCGAGCAGGGCAGTACCAACGCGACCGGGCGACTTACGCCGAGTTCGTCCTCCTTGGCGATACTGCACCTGAAATGCCTTGTTCCCGCTTGGTAGAACGTACACAGCGAAACCGTTTAA